>MICN01000047.1 GCA_001829875.1 Syntrophus sp. GWC2_56_31 | reverse complement strand
ACCGATGAGATCGTCTTGAAGAGCTTCTTCCGTCGGTCTACCGCCTCGGCCGTCAGGATGAGGCAGTTCTCCTCCGCCATCCCGCCGGCAAGGATGCTCTCCAGATGGTCGGTCTCCTCCGGCCGCTCCTTCACCGCGACGCTGCCAAGACTCGCAGCGAGCTCTATAGCCCGCGGGAGCCAGGACTCCCTCGCTTCGCCGCCGTCGTCAGGAACGATCCGCCGCCAGGTCTCGTCATCGATCTTCCGCCAGCCGCCCTCCCTGAGGTCGTTCAACTGTAAGCCCGTGATCTGGAGAAAGTGAAGGAAATCGGTTGCGGCCCTTGCGGGATCGGCTTCGAGGCGTTCCCGGATCCGCCGGATAAGGGGCATGAGGACATTCTTGCTCTGGAAAAGTCGGGTATTCCGGACGACAACCACCTTGCGTCCGGCAAGGAGTGGCGGGGTGATGAGGGATTCGCAGAGACGGTCGACATCTTCTTGTTCGCCGTCCGTTACAAAGAGATTGAACTCCCGGTCCTGGGCTTCAGGGATGAGGGCCTGCGCCAGTTTTTCGAGGGCGTCATTGAGGCTGAACTCGTCATCTCCGCAGAGGAGATAACAGGGAACGATCTTTCCCCGCTTGAGCTCTGCGAGGACCGCATCGAGCGAAGCGCCCCGCTCCTTATTGTCGTCCTGAGATGCCATGCAGCCCCAACCTTAAGGAAAACGCTTTACAGGATGACGTATTTCTGGATGTGCCTGACGACTTCTTCGGGATCGTCGATGATCTGAAAAAGCTCCAGGTCTTCCCGAGCGATCTTGTTGTCGCGAAGCATCGTCTTTCGGAGCCAGTCTAAAAGCCCTTTCCAGTATTCGCTCCCCACGAGGATGACGGGGAAAGACTTGATCCTCTTTGTCTGGATGAGCGTCAGCGCCTCGAAGAGTTCGTCGATCGTGCCGAAGCCGCCGGGCAGGACGACATAGGCCATGGCGTACTTGACGAACATCACTTTGCGGATGAAAAAATACCGGTAGTCAATGTTGATGTTTGCGTAAGAATTCGGCTTCTGCTCGAAGGGCAGGTGGATGTTCATCCCCACGGACCGTCCTCCGGCTTCCGCGGCCCCTTTGTTGGCCGCCTCCATGATGCCGGGGCCGCCGCCCGTGATGATGCTGAAGCCCTTCCGGGCAAGCAGCCGGGCCAGGGTCTCCGCCTTCTGGTAGTTAGGATCATCGGGCGTGGTCCTGGCCGAGCCGAAGATGCTCACGGCATGCTTGACTCCGGAGAGGGTATCGATGGCCTCGACAAATTCTGCCATGATCCGGAAGATACGCCAGGATTCTTCGATCGACAAGGCGTCAATGACAAACTGGTTTTTTTCGTCCATATGACGTTTATGAGACCTTGCGCCGCAGGGTCTTGGCCAGCCTCCGGCGCGCCTCGATGGTCTTTCGCTTCTTCTTCACCGAGGGTTTCTCGTAAGCCCGGCGCAGTTTGAGTTCCTTGAAAAGGCCGCTCTTTGACAGCTTGTTCTTGAGGATCTTCAATGCCTTTTCCACATCGTTGTCGAATACTTTTACTTCCAAATTAACCTTCCTTTCCTGATGAATTATTCTGAAAAACCGGCGCAAAAAAAGGGCAGTACGGCGCCGTGTTTCGTGCCGTATACTACCCTCGGTTGTTGCCTATGGTTAGACCACGCTCCTTACTTCTGTATGATGTCCTTTAGAGCTTCCACAAATTCCTGGTTTTCTTGGCGGGTTCCCACCGTGACGCGCATATAACCCTTCATCATTCCGGGTGCGCTCAGGTTCCTGATCAGGATACCCCGATCCACGAGTTGGCTATATACGCGATCCGGATCAAAATCGCAACTAAAAAAAATAAAATTCGCCTCGGTCGGCCGGGGGTGGATGCCCGGCAGTGCGTCGAGGGCTAAAAAAAGCTCGCCGCGCCAACGACGTATCTCGGCCGCCTGTTTCAGAAAGGCGGCTTCCTCATCGAGATAGAAACCGGCGGCGGCCTGCGACAGGGCGTTGAGATTGTAGGGAAGCCGCACCTTGTGGAGCTCGTGGATCAGGGCCGGCGGGCCGATGAGGAGGCCGATCCGCATGGCTGCCAGGCCCACCTTGGAGAGGGTCCTGAAGATGACCAGGTTCTCATGCCGGTCGAGGTCCGTCAGAAAGGTCTTTTCCGCGAAATGGAAATAGGCCTCATCGACGACGACGATGCCGGACGCGCCCTTCAATATCGCCTCGATCCGCTCCCGGCTGAAGCAGTTGCCGGTTGGGTTGTTGGGCCAGGCCAAAAAGGTCAGGGCGGGGGGGTGCGTCGCCATCTGCTCCTGCATGGCAGGAAGATCGAGATCAAAATCTTTGTCGAGCGGGACCGCCGCGACCCGAAAGCCTAAGTTGAGGGCGATAATCCGGTACATGACAAAGGTGGGAACGGGGATCATCACGGATGCCCCGGGACGGGCCAGGGCCTGAGCGAGGATCTGTATCAGGTCATCCGAACCGTTGCCCATGAGGACCTGATCCGCCCCCACGCCGAACCTCTCGGCAAACCGGGACGCGAGTGTCACAGATCCGGCCTCGGGATAACGGTTCAGAGGCACGGAGTCAAGCAGGGCTGCAAACCTTTCCCGGAGCTCCTGAGGAATGGCCAGCGGGTTCTCATTGGCGTCCAGCTTGATCCGGTATGGGGTTGTCACCACCGGATAGGCCGCCTGGGCAAGGACCTCTTCTCTTATCAGGGCTCGAACATCCATGCTTCAGCCGATCTCCTCTTCCCGGGTGACGAATTCCTGATACCCGCCGGTATCCAGGAGATCGTCCAGTTCATCCAGGTCATCCAGCTCCACAACGATCATCCATCCGGTGTCATGAGGATCGCTGTTGATGATCCCGATGTCATCCGTGATATCCTCGTTGACGCTGATGACCGTCCCGCTGACCGGCGAGATGAGTTCGATCGCGGCCTTGGCCGATTCGATTCTTCCGAAGGGTTCATCCCGCTCCACATAGGAATCCGCTTCGGGAAGATCGAGCGAAAGGATCTCCCCCAACTTCTCCTGGGCATGGTCTGTGATCCCGATGGTGGCCAGATTGCCCTCCGCCCGGATCCAGAGATGCTCCTGACTGTACAGCAGATCTTCCGGAAATAATTTCATCTGAAAAACCCTTTCGCCCTCCCCACCCCCACCCCGCCCTCCCCCGTCGAGGGGGAGGGATAATTGGCGGGAGGGGTAATTTCATTCTCCCTTGTAATGGGCGCCGTCATGAGAGTTGCATCATGCGACACATCCTGTTGACGAACCTCCTCGCAGCAAGCTTCGGGGAATTTACCCCGAGAGATTAGAGAAGGCGCACTCCGGTTAAAGAACGGTCAGCTCTTTGGAGGTCGGCGTCAGGATTTCGCACCCTTCCTCCTTGACGAGGACCGTATCTTCGATCCGGATGCCCCAGTCTCCGGGGAGATAGATCCCCGGTTCGACCGTCACCACCATGCCGGCGCGGAGGATATCCTCGCGTCCGGCGGCAAGGCGAGGCGCCTCATGCACATCCAGCCCGACACCGTGGCCGGTCCCGTGAGAAAAATGTGCGCCCAGCCCGGCTTCTTCGAGGGACTCCCTGGCAATGCGGTCGATCGCACCGCAGGTCACGCCCGCGCGGATCGCCCGGATCGCCCGGTCGTGGGCCTCTCTGACCAGCCGGTAGACCTCCCTCTGACGCTCGGAGGCGGGCCCCACGATATAGGTGCAGGTTTCGTCCGAGTGGTAACCGCCCGAAACCGCGCCATAGTCTACGATGACACAATCCCCGGCGGCGATGGCACGGCATCCCGGCCGGGCATGGGGAAGGGCCGCATTGGCCCCAGCAGCGACGATCGTCTCGAAGGCGGCCTGCTCCGCCCCGCCCCGTCGCATCCGGTATTCGAGCTCGAGAGCGATCTCCTTTTCCCGGACGTCCGGCCGGATCATCTCCCGGATTGCCGCAAGGGCCTCTCCGGCGATCAGGGCCGCTTTCCGGATCAGCGCGATCTCCTCTTCATTCTTGACGGCCCTGAGGGACCGGAGGCCGTCGGAGAGCGGAGAGAACACCGCCCCCGGGAGCTTCTCCTGCAGCCGGAGGTAATCTTCCACCGAAAGGGACGGGGATTCGAAACCGATTGCCCCTACCGCCCGTTCACCGGCCACCGCCGTGATCCCGTCGACCCGGCTGCGAAATTCAAAGATCTCCGTCCCGACGGCCTCCCCGCGCGCCTGGGTGGTGTAGCGTCCGTCCACCAGGAGGGCAAGCCAGTCCCGCCCGGCCATCAGGGTCCCGTCGCTGCCGGTGAAACCGGTCAGGTAACGGATATTTTTTTCATGCAGAATGAGCAGGGCATCGTTTTCCGAAATCCCGGCCCGAAGGCGGTTTACCCTCTCCGGATATGGCGAAGGATCATGCCGCATGGCTGCTCAATCTTTCGATATTGTTGAGCCAGCGAGAAAGCTCGGCGATCACCGGCGCATGCTTCTGCCAGGGTTCTTCCGGGCCCGCGATCTTCTCGTCGACGTCCTGGAGCGCCGCCGGCGCATGCCTCTCCCGGAGCTCTTGCCGACTTGCGATCTTCTTCCGGAGCTCCTGGAGCTCCCGGAGCAAGTCCACCACACGCTTGTCCCCGGGTTCTTCCCGATCGACGACTTTCTCCTGGGCCTCCCGGAGCATCACCGGCGCTTGCTTCTCACCGGGCTCTTCCCGAGTTGCGATCCCCTCGCGGACCTCCGGGAGCATCTCCGGTACAGACATCTCTTCGGGTTCTTCCCGACCGACGATCGTTTCGCCGGCGTCCCGGGGCATCACCGTCGCATGCGTCTGCCCGGGTTCTTCCTGGGTTGCAATCCTCTCGCGGACCTCCCGGAGCATATCCGCCGCCTTCGGATGATACGGACCCTTGTTGAGAATGGCCTCCAGGATCTCCTCCGCCATCCGGAGATGGCCTTGCCGGGCATAGAGCTCCGCAAGCGTGACCGTTTGGAAATCATCCGGGACCCGCGCGGCCTCTTCCTTTTCCGCTATCGCCCCGTCATCCGTCGCCTGCTGCTGCGAGACGTCCTCGATCCTCTCGGAAATCTCCCGCGCCACCGGCGTGTCGGGATTCAGGCTCACGTACATGCGGTAAAAGACCTGCGCCGATTCCGGCATCCCCTTTTTGAGGTAGATATCACCCATGCGGGTATAAATTTGCGAGAGGCTGGCGAGAATATCCTCCATTTCCAGGAGCATCTCCCCGGCCTCTTCGAATCTTTCCTGCTCGATCCAGACACGACAAATCACGATGCGGGCGTCAAGGTCTCCCGGCGTCCGTTTGAGCCGCGACTCGGCCAGGCTCAGGACGGTCAGATAGTCGCTCTTGTCGAGGAACGCCCCCGTCGCTTCCAGAAACGCCTTACGCTCCTGGAGATCGTGTTCATTCATACATCATCGTTTTTTCTATGGTTTGAGCAATTCAGCCCCGCCAGCTTCAGATGGGAAGAAAGCTAACACACGCCGCGAGAGCGTGTCAAGAAAGAAAAAAACAAGACAGCGGCACACTCCGCCTCGTCACCGCCCGGCGGTTTCTGATTCATCGGTGATCCGGAGAAACGGTTTCAAATAAGGCTGGCGAGGGGTAGAGTCGGCAGACCAGTCAAAGCAGGGAAAAGAGAAAAGAAATGAGTGGCAGTACCCTATGGCAGTACCCTATTGACAGTCATGACGATTTCCCTTATCCTATCAAACAAGTAATCATCGATGATCATAAAGTGGGATGCAGGATTGGGATGGAAAGAATCCTCGAATAGGAACGGAACAATGACATGAAAGACCTTGCAACCTCGAAAGACATCAGCAGTAGAGACAGGGATATACTCATCAAACTGAAAGAAATTGTCCGTGTGATCATCCCCACGGCCACGGTTCTTCTTTATGGCAGTGTGGCCAGGGGCACTCAGGACGAGGAATCTGATTATGACGTTCTCATTCTGACGGATGCCCCCTTGTCCACAAAGGAAGAAGATGCCGTTACGGATGCTGTCTATGACCTGGAATTGGAGCAAGGGATTGTCGTATCGACACTGTTCTATACAAAAAATTTCTGGGCGGCCCCTCTTGCCCAAGTTCTGCCTTTTCATCAGCGGGTCCGGGAGGACGGGGTGGTCATATGAAGCCGGAAATGACCACTTTGATCCAGTACCGCATCGACAGAGCCCGCGAATCTATTGAAGAGTCGAAGTGACTGCTGGAAAACGGTCATTTGCATTCATCGGTCAATCGCTTCTATTATGCGTGCTTCTATGCGGTATCCGGGCTCCTGCTTACGGAAGGGCTGTCATCTGCCAGGCATAGTGGCGTGATAGCCCTATTTGAACGTCATTGGATCAAAACGGCAAAAGTACCAAAGGAACTTGGACTGCTCTACCGACGTCTCTTCAACCGTCGCCAGAAAGGCGATTACGATGATCTCGTGACGTTTCTTCCCGCTGATATCGAAACATGGATTGGCGAAGTCAAGACATTTGTTGCGGCAATTTCTGACTTTATACGACAATCGGAAGGAAAGAAGGCTTTTTGAACTCTGTTCGCTGCGACTCTCTTATCAATCGACCTTTGGGGGATTAGGCATTCATCGGTGATCTGGAGAAACAGTTTCAATCAAGACTGGCGCGAGGTAAAGTCGGCAGACCCGTCAACGCAGGGAAAAAAGAAAAGAAATGAGTGGCTGTCTCTTATTTCCTATTGATAATCACCCATCGACCTTTCTTGGTCGGTCCTTCACGCCTGATGATACCCTTTTCTTTTAATTTGTTTATATTGAACTTAACACCATCGGGTGTCAGACCGACGCGGGAAGCCATTTTCTTTTGTGTTATCGAAGGATCTTCCCGCAACAGGAGAAGGATTGCTTCTTCGGTAGCCATACCCGTTTCTTGGGTAGTCCTGTCGGTTTCTTGGGTAGTTTCTTGGGTAGTGCCCCCCGGCTTCAAGCCAGCGCCAACCTTCTTTTCAGCGCGAGGGAATACAATGGTGAAAAAGCTTCCGAAGTCAAAACGTGGATCTGCACATTTCGCTTCCTGAAGCAGGCGCCTGATCTTGTTGATACCGGTACCCATGTTTTCGACCAGCCTTACGCGCTGGAGCAGCGAAGCAATGATCTGGTTCCTGCGCATCGCCCTTTTCCCGAATTCTTCCGGAGGCAGCCCCTTGGGAAGTCCGCCAGGATTGCTGATCTCGATGCGGTCGTCGAATACCTCAACGGTAGTATGGGCGCCATACTGAAAATAGTCCCGGTGGGACACCGCATTGACGACGGCCTCCCGGATGGCGTCAAGCGGGATCTCGTAGATTTCCTCCCGCTGTGGCCGGCCGGTCATTTCATATCGGACACGCAGCTCCTGCTTGATAAAGTGCATGACGTAATCGATGTTTGTGATGACGTCTTCCTGGTAATCCTTCCGGTTGATGACGTGAATCCGCTCTGTCCCGTCAAACACTGCACAGGTGATCGTTGCCTGCTCGCAGAGCGTCTCGATCGATCTGCTGAAAAATAAAACACCGACATTTTTCATACGCAGCCGGTCTTCTATCCGTTCCGCCACTCCCAGGTTTTCAAGGATTATTTCATCATCGATCTCGCGGCCGATGCCCGCAGTTTTGAGAAAAGCATTCAACCGCTGGGGATCATAATGCCTGGCAAAGTCAAAAGTCTTGTGAAACTGCTCTTCAAAGCGGAGTTTCCCCTCTGCCTGAAGAAAATCGGCGATCTCATCCCTGGTCATCTTCTGGGAGTTTGGTCCCATGCGGCTAAAAAATCCGTCGGAACACTGATAGGGTTTGTCTTTACCTTCGGGTACATGAACGATGGCGATATTTTCGATAAAATCAATGGATACCTGAACAGGAGGATGGCAATTGTTGGCAATATCCTGAATCTGAGAGCGGATTTTGTTGTCGGTCTTTACACCGATAACGGAGCCGTTGTCGGCGATACCGATGAAGATCCTTCCTCCGGATGCATTGGCAAAGGCAGTGATCTCCCGGGCAAGCGAGGCGCCAACCCGTTCCTTGAATTCGACGAGATAGCTTTCGCCTTCCTGAATGATATAATCCAGTTCCTTGCTTGTCATGAGACGGCCTTTTCTTATGTAGAAAGGCGAGACAGTATAAAACGGTTAAGTGAAACTCCTTCCTCGGCGCAACGGATAGCCAAATCCCGGTGTTTTTCAGGGGGGATTCTCAAAGTGAGATGCCCTCTGAATTTCTTCAGCCCCAATGGTTTTGGCGCTGGTTCGCCTTCTTCCTGCATCCACTTCACTGACTCCGCAACGACATATCCAATTTCCCTTAGCGCTTCCTCTATGGTATCCCCGTGGGCGGCCAGTGAAGGAAATTCCAAGCATCTGGCTACATGACAATGGTCATTCTCCGACCATTCGATCCGGTATGTATATTTCTCAATGTCACTCCTCATTTTTCTGCTCCGCCATCTTCTCGATGGCTTTCTTTACATCTTTTATCTGATAGAATTTTGCCATTTTATCCACTTTTTGCAAGTTTATTCTCGGATCACCTTTCCAGGGCGTCTTGAAATGTAGTGACTTCCTTGTATCCTCGGCTTGCCGAAATATTTCTTATAAATCTGCAGCAGATCGACAAACAAGACGTTTTGGAGATTTTCCAAAGGATGTTTGTCCTTCATGGTTTATATGATAGCGTATGTGCTATCGCCTGTCAAGGATACATTTTCCCCTCTCCAAATATTTGGCATCTGTTTCGTGATGGCTTCCCAAGATCAAAGGAAAAAGAGAAAAGAAATATATGCTGGAGAATCGGTTTCAATCAAGACCGGCGAGAGGTAAAGTCGGCAGACCCGTCAACGCAGGGAAAAAAGAAAAGAAATGAGCGGTTGTCCCCTATTTTTACCAACAATGACATATTGACATAATGACATGAATAAGGTATGAGGTAACCGACGGTGGGGAATCAACCCTGCACGCTTAGAAACCGGATGTGAAAATATGTTGATCACAGTGGATAAAAGAGGAAGTATCAACCTTCCTGCCTCCCTGCGGAGGCAGTTGGGGCTCGTTGCGGGTGCGTGTCTGGACCTGTCGGTCGCTGATGGGGGGGGCTTCATTCTGCAGCCAGTGGCGGTTTATCCGGCCGTTCATCTGAATGAGCAGGGACTCGCGAAACTGAAGGAAGCCAGGGAAAGCGCCACCACGGCAATGCCGGTCTGGCTGACCGATGAGATGGCCCATGCCGAAACTGATCCCGACTGAGAAGTTCATCGAGGATGCGGAACACTTTCGTCGTCAACCGGAGATCATAAAGAAGATCGCGAAGACCTTGGGCCTTCTTGAAAGAAATCCCCTCCATCCCGGCCTGCACCTGGAGCGCATCGTCAATGACCCGACGGCGTGGGCCGCTCGTGTGGACCAGCGATACCGCCTCTCATTCGATCCGGAGAAAACGCTGCCGGCGGGAAACCCGGACTGGTCGGCGCCGCTCCGCCTCCTGCGCCTCCTCGACCATGACGATCTCTATCGCCATCCCCGCTGAGGTTGGCGAGGGGTAAAGTCGGCAGACCCGTCAAAGCAGGGAAAAGAGAGAAGAAATAAGCAGCTATCCTCCATTTCATTTAAAATTTCATTGATATTGGGACCGGATAGGGCTATGTTGTGGCTACAAAGGTTCAAGGAGGTGCGATATGACAGATATGGTGATTCGTTCGCGGATAGAACCATCGATAAAAATTGAGGCGCAAATGCTGTTTGACGGGATGGGACTTTCCATGAGTGAGGCAATCAGACTTGTCTATAATAGAATCAAAATTACGTTTGGTTAGGGAAAATGCTTAAACAATACGAAGCCATTTATAAGAATGGACAATTACACTGGATATATCCCCCGCCAGTAGCAATCGAAAATCGGCGCGTCATGGTATCGCTGGCGAATGAGGAAGATGAGCCGAAACCCATCAACATCACTATGCTACTGAGCCAGACACGAGGGAGTCTTGGCCGTCGTATGACCATGGAAGAGATTGACACAGACATCAGCACCATGCGAGACGAATGGACAAGGAAATGGGACCGCTCGTGAGCAGCTGTATAATCGACACCAATATCCTCATCTATCACCTTGCTGGAGTCCTCACTGATCAAGCCGAAGCAATTTTGGCAGATGCACTGAAAAGCGGTTCTTATATCTCAATCATCACCCGTATTGAATTGCTTGGG
>MICN01000046.1 GCA_001829875.1 Syntrophus sp. GWC2_56_31 | reverse complement strand
AACCCGTTCAAAAATTACACGCTGTGCATAGGAAGCACAAACCGTCTCTGCAAAACTTCGACAGTCTCACACTTCATCCCCTGTGACCTAGACGGGTGACGTAAATCGGATTGGAAAAGATCCAAGGACGGTAATAGCCAAAAATCTTTAGAGAAACCTCGACCCTGTAGACACCTGGTTCGCAGATATTGACAGAAAGGTCTTTCCCCGTTGCCCGATGAAAAAGGGTCCCGTTTCTGATGATGGAGATTCGCCCCCGATATGGGATGGATGCCTTGAGTTCTGCGGAGCGATGGAGGTGAAATGCATCGCCCAGCGTGGCGTATCTCCCCTCCTCTGCCATAAGCAGGGAGAATCCTGTTGATGAGCGGTAATAATCGAGGGCAACATAAGCTCGGCCGTTTCTCAGGGCGTCAAAAAGCGTAATGATATCGTTGCGGCTGTTTCCGGAGAGGGGACCGGTCGTGAGAATGTGCGTCCGGATCAGGCGAAAAACCCTCGCATAGGGAAATATCGAGAGATTAAACCCCATAACACGTTTCAAGGTATCGTGGTTGTCCAGTTCACCGATTCCGACCACCCGGCGCTCCTGCGTGAGAAGATCCCAACGGGTGAGGGTGCTCGGGGAGGGGCCACTGAGAAAAAAAGCGGGAAATGCATAACTCAGGATAGCTCGCAGATACCCGGAGAGGCTGTTCTGCCAGTCGGTCATGAAATCCCATATACCCAAACCCGTATAACCGGTTACCGACCAATCGATCCAGGGGTAATGTTTCACGTGAAACAATTCCGTCCCTTCGTGATCCGGGTGTGCGATAAACCCCATTCCTCCCTTGGTCCGCACTCGATCGATATATATCTGCGGGGGCAATTCCGGCGGGTCCCCCGCGGTTGCAACCGATGTTTGAAGCTGAAAAGCCAGATAATGGTTGAAGCGGGGCGCAATCTCTTCGCCGACAATCACCAGCGTGCCGTCATGCCATCCCTCAAATCCGTCGTCCCTTGCCTTAAGGGTGGAATGATCCGTGAGCAGAAGGAAGTCGACTCCGTTTTGATTTGCGGCCCTGATGATTTCCGTCACTGGCGTCCGTCCATCGAACGAATAGGCCGAATGGAGATGAATGACACCTGCATAATCTTTCAGATTCAGTAAAGGCATCATCGCTTCTTCATTTGGCAGCGTCTGGCATCATCAGAAAACGTAGCGGGCAAAAATCGCATTTCGGTGTCTTTCGGCAGAAACTCTTTCCCGTCTGCACGAGAAGTGCGTGGAACTGATTAAACAGGGAAGCATCATGCGGGAGATGTGTCATAAACAACGTTCTTATTGTCGCTCCGTCCGCATCTTCCGGTATAATACGATGACGCAGCAGGATTCGCTGCGTATATGAATCGCTGATAAACACGGGCTTTCGACAGGCATACAGAATGATGCTGTCGGCCGTTTCCGGTCCGACCCCCTCTACTTTGAGGAGTTTTTCCCGGAGGACCGTCGAATCCTCGTTACACATCGTATCGATGTTTCCGGAATATTCGTCAAAATAAAATCGGACCAGAGACTTGAGCCGCTTCGCTTTGATGTGATAATAACCGGACGGCCGGAGGATCTCGGCAAGAATCTTTTCATCGGTCTTTAGCAATGCGGCGGGGGAGAGAAGATTACTTTCTCTTAACCCTGAAATCGCCTTTTCGACATTCGTCCAAGCCGTGTTCTGCGTCAAGATGGCTCCGACCATGACCTCAAACGGTGAGTCGGCCGGCCACCAGTGAAGATCACCGAAATATTCGTTCAGGAGCCCGTAAATTTTTAGTAGATCTTCACGGCATCCCATCCGCTAACCTAATTCTTATATAAATCTTAAAAATTCTTCTATTTTGTCAGCGGGACAAAGAACCTCGCCTTCCCTCTTTGTATCAGGAGGAGAATTCCTCCTTTTTCGCTCGCCTTCCCGATCTCGCGGGCATAGTCCTTGATGCTTTCTACCTTGACCTTGTTCACCTGGAGAATGATGTCCTGCGGCTGAATGCCAACCTCGTCCGCGGTGCTTCCTTCCTGCACATCTACGACTATGACACCCTTCTTGATCGACAGACCCAGATGTTTTGCGATTTCCGGCGTTATTTCCTGAACGGTCATACCGAATGCCTCACCACCGTTGCGCGCTGCGGCTATTTCTCCCTGATCCTTCCTTTCCGCAACGGTAATGCTGACACTCTTCTCCTGGCCGTCCCGGAGAATCTTGATTTTGACCGTCTCCCCGACACGAAATGCCGCAATGATAATAAGCAGCTCATGCGTGTCCTTAATTTTTTTGCCGTTGATTTCGGTGATCACATCGCCGGATTTCAGGCCGGCTTTATCAGCAGGGTCTCCTTTGAACACATCGTTAATTAGTGTCCCGCTTCGATCCTTTAGTTTGATGTTCTTGGCAATGTCTTCGGTAATGTCTTGGACTGAAACCCCCAGCCAGCCTCGCGTCACCTTTCCTTTTGCCTTCAGATCGGGAAGAATCGTTTTCGCCATGTTGATCGGTATGGCAAAACCGATTCCCTGGCCCTGAGCTACGATAGCCGTGTTGATACCGATGACCTTTCCCTCCATATTGAAGAGAGGGCCACCGCTGTTGCCCGGATTGATGGAGGCGTCCGTCTGAATGAAATTGTCATAAGGACCCGCTCCTATGACACGGCCCTTGGCACTGACGATGCCGGCAGTGACCGTCTGTTCCAGCCCAAAAGGATTTCCTATAGCCATAACCCAGTCCCCAACACGCAGCTTATCAGAATCCCCCGTATCAGCGACCGGAAGACTGTCCGCAGTCTTTATCTTGATCAGAGCGATATCCGTTTTTGCGTCCTTGCCGATGGCTTTCGCCTCATATTCCTTACCGTCGGAAAGCTTGACTATAATTTTGTCCGCCTGTTCGATAACGTGATTATTCGTAAAGATATATCCATCGGAAGTGATAATAAATCCCGACCCAAGGCTTCTCTGCTTGAATTCTCGCTGCGGTATGTCGCCGAAAAACCGCTCGAAAAACTCATCTCCGCCGAACGGACGATCAAAAGGAGACCCCTGACCGAAAGGGGTCCTAGGTCGACCGCTGCGTACCGTCTTTGTGGTACTAATATTGACGACACTGGGCTTCAGCTTCTCTGCCAGGTCCGCAAATGAAAGGGGCGCTCGCGATATTTCTCCGGTCGATCCCGCTGCCGCCACCTGCACATCAGGCCCTGGTCCCGATATCACAAAAGAAGACCGCAGAACCTCCACAACCGATACAACAAAGAAACCGATCATAAATGCCAATAAGAACATTATGAAAGTTTTTCTTCCCTTTTTTCCCGTTTTCATATTTTCCTCCAACATGTGACCTCGCATCTGAAAATATATCATCGATATGTTCGTTCGAAATACATACTGCTCACGCTAATTTTTTCCAACTGCCGTAATATAAACTACAAATTCTTTTTGTCAATGGCGATTTATTTTGTTTGCCGATCTATTTTGCTGATATGTTTCTGGTCGCCGAATCGTTAAAAAATAATTTCTTGCATTTGAGGAGGGGCGGATATACAAATTTGGAAAAATATGGGTTCATGTCATATTCTTTCAAGCCGAAAGGGGACGCGTATGGTCGATGCGGAGCTATTGAAAAGTTTGGAAGCGATTGTGGGAAGCGCCCGGATAAAAACCTCCCGAGAAGACCTTTTGACTTACTCGTATGACGCCTATGTGAAAGAATACCTTCCCGAGGTCGTCCTTTTCCCAAAATCCACCAATGAAGTGGCCGGAATTCTTAAACTCGCGAATGAGCGAGGCGTCCCTGTCACACCGCGCGGCAGCGGTACAAACCTCTCGGGAGGCTCGGTGCCCAAGAAGGGCGGGATCATCCTCTGCTTCACGATGATGAACCGGCTTCTGGAGATCAACCGGGCAAATCGCTACGCCGTAGTCGAGCCCGGGCTGGTTGTCGCTGAGTTCCAGAAAGAGGTGGAGAAAATAGGCCTTTTTTATCCCCCCGATCCCGGCAGTTCAGCGGTGGCAACCATGGGCGGGACGGTGCTAATGAACGCGGGGGGAATGCGGGGGATCAAGTACGGCGTGACCCGTGATTATCTCCTTGGGCTGGAGGTCGTCCTGCCCTCCGGTGAGGCGATGAACACGGGCGGGGTAACTGCAAAGGATGTGACGGGCTATGACCTCACACGGCTGATCTGCGGCTCGGAAGGCACACTGGCCGTTGTGACCAAGATCATCGTGCGGCTCCTGCCCAAGCCCAAGACCCGGCGGACGATGCAGGCCATCTACAGTCGGATCGATGACGCCGGGACAACCGTGGCGAAGATCATCGAGGCCGGTATCATTCCGGCCTCGCTCGAGCTGATGGACAATCAGATCATCAAGGCGGTGGAGGATTTCGCCCACCTGGGCCTGCCGCTCGATGCCGAAGCGGTTCTATTGATCGACGTGGACGGGGACCCGGAGATCGTAGAGAAGCAGGCCAAGGTCGTGGGTGATTTCTGCAAGGCTCACGGGGCACGGGATGTGAAGGTTTCGCAATCGGAGAAGGAGAACGAGCAATTGTGGGTTGCCCGCCGATCGGTTTTTGGCGCAGTGGCCCGGCTGCGTCCGACCTGCATCGTCGAGGACGCCACGGTGCCGGTTTCCATGCTGACAGCGGCCGTCAAGAAGATCCGCGAGATCTCCGAGCGCAACCGGGTGCAGATCGCCGTAGTCGCCCATGCCGGGGACGGCAACCTCCATCCGCTGGTGCTCTGCGACATCCGCGACAAGGAGGAGATGGCGAGGGTGGAGAAGGCCTTCGAGGAGTTCGTCGACTATGCCCTGTCGCTGGGGGGCACACTTTCCGGAGAGCATGGGGTCGGCATCTCCAAGGCCAAGTACCTGGCCAAGCAGCTGAGTCCGACCGTAATGGCAATGACACGGGCCATCAAAAAGGCCTTTGATTCCAAAGGGATTCTCAACCCGGGCAGCTTTCTGGAGTATGCCGAATGATTGCCAAAGAACTGCAAGACGAAGTCTACAACTGTATCAAATGCGGGTTATGCCTGATGCCCTGCCCGGTCTACAAACAGCTCTGCTACGAATCGGCCGCACCCCGGGGCAAGGTTCAACTGATCAAACATATCCTGGAAGGGAAGCTGGAGCCCTCGGCGAATTTCAACCGCATTCTTTACACCTGCCTGCTCTGCGAGACCTGCACGGTGAACTGCCCGAGCGGTTTGAAGGTGGACCGGTTGCTGAAGGCGATGCGGGCCGAGATGGTCAAGAAATTCAAGCTGCCCTGGCAGAAACGCCTCCTGTTCAGCCTGCTCTCCGGGGAGCGTCTGCTTCCGTTCTTCATGCAATGGGGCGGGTCAATGGGCAATCTTCTGATGGGGCTGGCGCCCGGCGGGGTGAAGGTGGGGACGATTCCCTTTGCCAAGCTCCCCCGGCTGAACAAGAAGCCCTTTCGCGAGCAGGTTCCCGAGGTCGTCACGGTTGCCGCGCCAAAAGGGCGCGTCTTGTACTTCACCGGCTGCGCCACCAATTACCTTTACGAGGATGTCGGACGGTCGGCGTTGGCGATACTGAAGCGGCTGAATATCGAGGTGATCCTGCCCCAGGGGCAGATGTGCTGCGGTCTGCCCATTTTTCTGGCCGGCGCCCGGGAGTCCGCCCTGGGGAACATCCGCAAGAACCTGGAGCTTTTCAACCGTGAGGATGTCGATGCCGTTCTCGTCGATTGCGCCACTTGCGGGAGCGCGTTGAAAAATGAATATGTTCATATCCTCGAAGAGAGGGGGGAGAATGCCGATGCGGCCAAGGCCTTGAGCAAGAAGGTCATGGACATTTCCCAGTATCTGGACAAGTTCGACCTGAAGGGGATGCTGAAGCCACTTCCGGGAAAGGCGACCTACCATGATCCCTGCCACCTCGCGCGCAGCCAGGGGATCAGGGAGGAACCGCGTCGTCTGCTGCAGCAGATCCCCGGTTTGGAGTTTGTCGAGATGGCCGGGGCCGATGTCTGCTGCGGCGGGGGGGGGACCTTCCAGGTGGACCACCCGGAAGTGTCCGCGGGCATCACCGGGAACAAAGTCCGGGCGATCAAAGATACCGGGGCCAATCTGGTCGCCTCCGGCTGTCCGGGGTGCCGGATGCAGATCCAGGGCAATTTAGGCGAAGAAGCCGCCGAGGTCGTTCATCCGGTCCAGCTTCTGGCACGGGCCCTGAAGTAAGTCGGGCCTCCTTATGTCGCTTATTTGCCGGCGCTGACCTGATCCACGATCTCTTTGAATTCCGCCTCGCTCAGGGTGCGTTTCAGATCATGCGAGCGCTTCTTGATCCGGGAGAGAATATCCATTTTCTTCTCCTCCGCGATCTTGAGGCCCAGCCGCTCAGCCCATACGGCGATGTTATCCACCCCGCTCTTTTTCCCCATGATGATCTCGGGCTTGGCGTGGCCCACAAACTCGGGGCGAATCGGAAATACCGTGGTCGGGTTGTCTTTATAGGCATTCCTGTACCAACCGGTGACGATTCCCGATTCAACGGTAAATGCCTTGTCGCCGACAAAGGGACGCTGAGGCGGAACCTCCAGACCGGAAAGTTCCATGACGAGCTTGGAAAGCTCGTTGATCTTGTCAAAGTTGATTCCCACATCGATTCCATACATCGTCAGGAGCGCCATTGCCGTCTCTTCCATGGCCGCGTTACCGCACCGCTCTCCGATGCCGCCTACGGTGGAGTGGATGACTTCCGCCCCCGAAAGAACCGCCATGATCGTGTTGGCCACACCCATACCGAAATCCGAGTGGAAGTGGACCTCGATCGGTTTGTTGGATAATCTCTCCTTCACCTTCCGCGTAAAGTAGCTTGCCGCCTGGGGGGAGAGAACGCCGAAGGTATCCACAAGGGTGAAGGCATCCATGTGTCCTTCCGTCGCCACCCGCTCCACCAGATTGAGCAGGAAACTCATCTCCGCCCGCGTTCCATCGATCGTGAAGAAAACCGTGTAGAGGCCGTTTTCCTTGGCGGCGGCCGTTGCCTTGATCGACAGATCGATCGCCTTTTCCATGGGCCATTTGTAGGCTTGTTCGATCATGTGACCACTGACCGGGATTTCGATGACCACACCTTTCACACCACAGTCTGCCGCCCTTTTGACATCATCCACGATGCAGCGGCTGAAACAGAATATATCCGGTCCGAGATTGCGCTTCACGATCTCGCGGATTGCGGCTTCGTCCATCGGAGAAACTGCCGGCATCCCCGTCTCGATACGCTGCACACCCGCCTCGGCCAGTTTTTCGGCGATTCGTACCTTGTCGTCTTTGCTGTAGATGATTCCTGCCTGCTGTTCCCCGTCGCGCAGGGTCACATCGTGAATAATAACCTTTTTAGGGGGGGTGAAACCTCTGGTCACCTCCTCCAGGTAGTTCCATGAACTCACATGCCAGTCTTTCGTTTTCCAGGGCTTATCCGCCGGGCCTACGTATTTACTCATCTGATTCTCCTTTCACTTCATTTCTTGCAGCCGTCTATATGCAGAAGGCAGGGATTTGTCAAGAACATTTAGGTCATCTGCACAAAAAATCCGCGTGCATTTTATCACAATCTCTGCAATTATGTGCTCTATGATTGCCGCTATCGAAAATATCGGCAGGTTCACCTTGGATACGTCGCTTTCCCTGCGCAATACCCTGACTTTTGCCATACAGGTAATCATCCGTCTTCTCAACCTGCGGACCTATAATAGCGCCTCCCGGATGGTCTTCATCAACCAGTTCTATTTCACATCGGTACAGATACTGCCTTTGTTTCTCTTTGTGGCCGTGATTTTCGGATCGCTGGTTAACGGCATGGCCTTTCAGGTAATTAAAAACCTGGGATTATACGACTACCTGGGGCGGCTTCTGATGGGATTTGTCGTGACGGAAGTTGCACCCTTTGTGACGGTTTTGCTCATCGCCCTCCGCTCCAGCTCCGCCATCAATGCCGAGATCGCGGTGATGAAGGTCAACCGTGAACTGAACATGCTCGACACCTTCAACATCGATCCGATCAACTACCTTTTCGTTCCCCGCATCATCAACGGGATGCTCTCCATGGTTCTGCTGAGCAGCCTTTTTTCCCTGGTGGTCCTCGCCATTGGGCTATTCGTTTCCAGCGCGGTTTTCGGCACGAGTGTCGACGCTTATAACGATACCGTCTTGCAAGCCGCCTCCTTGCTGGATATCGTCATCGTTCTGTTCAAGTGTGCCACATTCGGTTTTTTCATCACGCTGATCCCGATTCGCCTGGGGTTGAGTGCATCGATGGAGCTGACAAGCATCCCGGTTGTGGTGCTGGGTGGGATGGTCAAGGTCTTTCTCTCCATCGTGGTCATCGAGGTGCTGTCATTAATCATAAGATTCATTTAAACCTCTTCGACGGCGAAGAGGGCCTGCAAAAGGAATTGCAGAGTTTCATCGCGGCGCATAAGTCGCGGTTGGGACTTGTGTCTCTCGAGGCGCCCCTTATCGCCAACCTGGCCGTCTGGAGCAATATTGCCCTGATCCGGCAATATCACGAGAATATGCCCTGGCATGAAGCGAGAGCATTTACTGAAGCTCTTCTCCACAGGCTGGGAATGGCCTCGATTATGGACAAGAGAAATCCCGCCTTGACGAGCGAAGAGCGTTTCTGCGCCATGCTCCTTCGGGCCTCGCTGGTCCGGGATGCCATAGTGGTTTTTGACAAGCCCTTCGGCATCCTGACCAACCTGCGGGACGGGTGTTTTATTATGGAGAACCTGCGGAAACTGGATGATTTGATTGCAGAGACCCATATTTTTGATTATAATTGGGAAAAAGAACGCTACGGGGGCTGGGATGGTACAGAAAGTTGAATTCAAGGTAGGACTCTTCATCATTGTTGCCACCTTGCTGATCATGGCCTCCATCGGATATGTCGCTTATAAGAAGGGCTTCTTTTCGAAGGTCTATACCTACACCCTCTCCTCAAACACCGCTGAAAATCTCACGGAGGGGATGCCGGTTGTGTTTTGGGGCTTCAACATCGGCCAGGTCAGCTCGATGGAGTTGACCGAGAGGGGGGTCCTTATCCATATCAAGATCCCGGAACGGAATAATCGGGTGATCCGGGCCAACAGCAAATTTGTTCTTGATAAACCGCTGTTTGGAACCTCGCGGATCATCGTCACGACGGATAACCTCAACGATCCACCCCTCTCGCCAAAGGTTTTTCCTGAGATTACGGTATCCAACGACATCAACGAGCTGATCAAAAAGGTCCAGCCTATCGCCGAAAAGCTGGACAGGATAGGCGCCAGTGTGGCAACGCTCACCGCGAACCTCGCAGATCCGCAGGGAGAAGTCACCCGCATCCTGAAAAACGTTGAGACGGTAACGGCCCATTTCTCAAAGAAGGAATCCCTTCTGGAGATGGCCGTCGGCACGAAGGAAAGCGTCAAATCTATACAAGACATCTTAAGCAATGTGAATGGTTTGACGGTTCGTATGGACGGGATCCTCAAAAGGGTCGATACGCTGGCCGGGAAGAGCGATGAGGAGATCTACGGCCGGGACGGCGTTTTTCCTCTCGTGCGGAACATCCTCCGCGATCTTCTGGCAAAGCTGGCGAAAATCGATGCCACGCTGGACAACATCAACCAGATCAGCGTTGAGGCAGTTGATTCGACGAAGGATCTGAAGATCCTCCGAAACAGTCTGGATGAAACGGTGACCGCGATCGGCACTCTGGTCGACCAACTGGATCGGATCATTCCCTTCCAGGACAAACCGGGGATCAAACTGCCATGAAGAGGATTCTCTGCCTGCTTTTTCTTTTTCTTCCGCTCGGGGGATGCAGCTCGAAACCGACGCCGGGTTGGATCGTCACGGGCAACCAGCAGCTCGAGACATTCAAGCAGCATTTCCTTACCGGCGGGCAGCCTCTCGTCACGGAGCGCCACTTCCGGAAAGCCGTCGAGGAGATCAAAAAAGGCGGAGATCTCGATCTCCTGGGAAAGATTTGGCTGACGAGGATGGCCCTGGAGGTCGCCGCTCTGGGGGAAATAGAAGAAGAGGATTATCTGAAAGTCGCGGCTGTGCAACCGGTTCCCGCGAATCGAAATTTTCATCTCTTCCTGACGGGTGATCCAATGGCGGTAGACGGGTGTCTCCTGCCCGCACAATACCGGTCGTTTCTGAAGGCCCTCCAGGAGGGCGATACCGTGAAGGTGGAAAAAGCCGTCGCCGCCATGGCGGACGATCCTCTTTCGCAACTGATCGCGGCGGGGCTTTCTTTGCGCCGTCACCCGGAGAACGAGGCGATTCTCCAGACAGCGGTGAGCACAGCTTCCCGGAACGGGTGGAAACGGACCCTTCTGGCCTGGCTGGACCGCCTGCAGACATTTTATGCGGCCACAGGGGATACCGCCAAGGCCGGCGCCGTCCGCCAGCGAATCGACCTTATAGGAAAATAGAACGGTCTGGGGAGGGGAGATAATGCGTCCATGAACGCTCTCCTGTTATCCTGATTCCGTGCAGGCTGAGAATCATACGATCCGTGCATACCGGGTCCAGCTCGTCATGTTCCAGGAAGGATCGAGGATCGGTTGGTCTGCACGGGATTGAAGACCGCATTTAGATGCGAAATATCGGTGGAACGCAAGGCTTCCCGTCAGTTCCGGGTGGAAAACGGTCACCAGGACGTCGGGGGATTCGGCTGCTGCGATGAAATCATCGATACAGAGCAGGATATCGACTCCTTCTCCCGCCTTGAGAATTTTGGGAGCGCGAATGAATGTGAGCGGCACCGGTTCGGGTGAGATCTTCGGTATGAGGGCTTCACATGTGAAACTATCGAGCTGGCTTCCGAAACCGTTCCGCTGAACCTCGATATCTATCAACCCGAGATGCGCCGCCTCCCCCTTAAGCGAGCCGGCAAGGAGGATCGCCCCTGCACAGGTCCCCCAGAGTTTCATCCCCTCGCGATATTTCCGTACGATGATCGGCTCGATCTCAAAGATCTTCAACAGCCGGGCGAGACAGGTACTCTCGCCGCCGGGAAGGATCAAACCGGCCAAACCCTCAAAATCCTGACTATGCTTCACCGGCCGGGCGCTGATACCGATTCTCTGCAGGTGATCGATGTGTTCGCAGACCCCCCCTTGCATGTCCAGAACGCCGATAGCCTTTCCAATGAGGGGAGACGTTGTGACCTTGGCAGAATTCATGAATGAGGTCTCTCTATCTTTTCGTACGAGAGGCCCTCGATTACCAGCCCCGTCCGGCGAGGAGCTGCTCCTTGGGAATCGCGGCGATCTCCAGACCGGCCATCGCCTCGCCGAGGTCCAGGGACGCTTCGAGAACCTTGGCGGGATCATTGAAATAGGCCGTGGCTTTGACGATCGCCCGGGCGCGGATAGCCGGTGTTGCCGATTTGAAGATCCCGGAACCGACAAATACCCCGTCGCAGCCGAGCTGCATCATCAGCGCCGCATCGGCCGGCGTCGCAATCCCGCCGGCGGCGAAATTGACCACCGGCAGCCGGCCGAGCTCTTTTACCTTCAGGGCCAGTTCGTAAGGGATGCCGTTTGTTTTTGCAAAGCCGGTCACCTCCTCCACCGGCATACCCACAAGCTGACGGATCTCGCGATTCACCGTTCGCATGTGGCGGACGGCCTCAACGACGTTTCCCGTCCCGGCCTCGCCCTTGGTGCGGATCATCGCTGCTCCCTCGGCGACCCGGCGCAGGGCTTCGCCAAGGTTTCGCGCGCCGCAAACGAAGGGAATGGAAAAGCGGGTCTTGTCGATATGACACTCCTCATCGGCGGGCGTAAGGACCTCGCTTTCGTCGATGTAGTCGATCTTCAGGGCCTCGAGGATCTGTGCCTCCACAAAATGGCCTATCCTGGCCTTCGCCATCACTGGCAGGGAGACGGCCTTTTTAATCGCGGCGATCATCGACGGGTCCGACATGCGGGCCACACCTCCATCCCGCCGGATGTCCGCCGGCACCCGCTCCAGCGCCATGACGGCCACAGCGCCCGCTTCTTCGGCGATCTTCGCCTGTTCCACATTGGTCACGTCCATGATGACGCCGCCTTTGAGCATCTGCGCAAGCTGGACGTTCAATTCGTACCTTTTTGCATCCACGATATGTTGCCTCCATAAAGGGTGAATAAAACTTCAGTGACTTTTTACGAAGACGAGACCTTTGAAAAATGCCCCTACTTTGTCATTTCGAGGAGCACACGCGACGAGAAATCTTTACGATTTAAGATAGTTCAAGATTTCTCCCCTTGGTCGAAATGACATTATTCATAGTTTTTCAAAGGTCTCAAGACGTCATTTTTCAGTCTTCTGTTATCTTTATGGCAATAGCATAGTATCGTCAAGGAGAATTATCAAGGTCCCACCGATCTCCTGTTCTTCTTTCCGGAGCCTTCCTGGATCATGGCCATCCTTGTTTACCAATATATTCGCGTCTTCACTCCATGGCCATGGAGAAATGCCTTGATCTCCGCGATGGTATGGGTTCGATAGTGGACCATCGAGGCAACCAGGGCGGCGTCGGCCTCTCCCCGTGTGAGGACATCGAGGAGGTGCTCCGGTCTTCCCGCACCGCCGGAGGCGATGACGGGAATGCCCACATGACTCGATATCAAGTTGGTCAAATCGATTTCGTAACCATTCTGTGTCCCGTCGGCATCGATGGAGTTCAGGCAGATCTCGCCCGCACCGAGACGCTCCGCCTCCCTCGCCCAAGCGAGGGCATCACGACCGGTCGCGGTCCTCCCGCCGTGGATCACCATCTCGTAGCCGGATGGAGTCTCGGAACTTTTACTGCACTTTTTTACATCCATACCGAGGACAATACACTGGCTGCCGAAGGCCCTTGCCCCTTCGGCGATGACGACCGGGTTCAGAACAGCCTCGGTGTTGACGCTGATCTTCTCCGCGCCGGCCATGATCACCTGCCGCATATCCTCCACGGTCCGGATGCCGCCTCCCACCGAAAAGGGGATAAAAATCGTTTCGGCCACCCGGCGGACCACCTCTATCATGATCGAGCGGCCCTCGGCGGAGGCCGTGATGTCATAAAAAACAATCTCGTCCGCCCCCTGCTCGTAATACGCGCGCGCCGCCTCGACCGGATCGCCGATATCGATATTTCCTTGAAATTTTACCCCCTTGGTCAGCTTGCCCGCCCGGACGTCCAGACAGGGGATAATCCGTTTACTGAGCATGGATCCCTCCCCAGCGGCAGAAATTGGCAAGGATGGCGAGGCCCGGACGACCGCTCTTCTCGGGGTGGAACTGGACGGCGACAAGATTTCCCCTCGCCACGGCGGAGCAGAAACGTATCCCGTAGTCGGTCCAGCCGGCGGCCCAGCCTTCCTCGGCGGGCGCGGGGTAGAAGGCATGGACAAAGTAGAACTCCGCGGCCTCGGGGAGGCCGGCAAACACCGGGTGGTCCTGTTGAAACACCACGCGGTTCCAGCCCATGTGAGGGATCTTCACCCTTCGACCATCGATCTGAAGATCCGCCGGGAACCGCCGGACTAAACCAGGCACGATACCCAGACAAGTAGTATCATCCTCTTCGCTGTAATCGAAGATCACCTGGGTGCCGAGGCAAATCCCGAGAACCGGTTTTCCCCTCTGCACCCATTTTCGTAAATGAAGGTCCAGGCCGCTTTTGCGGAGATTTGCCATCGCCGCGCCCGCGGCGCCGACCCCGGGGAAGATGATGTGGCTTGCGTCATCCAATATTTGAGGATCATTGGTGATGAGGCACGGTTGACGCAGAAATTCCAGCGCCCGGGCGACGCTGGTCAGGTTTCCCGCCTGATAATCCACGATACCGATCATAGTAACCCTCCATACTTTATCCCCTGCCAGGAAGCCCGCGTCTCAAGTTCCCTGTCTATCGCATTGAGGACGGCAAGCTTGTTTCTCGCCCATTCCGGTCCGAGAAAGATCTCACGGTAACCGTCGGCGGTCAGCCGGTGGATGACCATCTCCGGAGGCAGTATCTCTAAAATGTCACATACCGTCGCGACATATTCCTCGCGGCTCATCAAAGACAGCTCCCCCCGTTCGCATCGGTGGCCAAGGATCGTTCCCCGAAGCGCGAGGAGACTGTGGATCTTGATCCCTTGTATCGGCAACCCGGCGATCGCGCGCGCCGTTTCCATCATATCCTCGTGCGATTCACCGGGCAGACCCACGATGATATGCGCGCAGATCTGGACCGGACTGCCGCCGGTCCGCCTTACGGCATCGAGAAATGCTGCCGCATCATGACCCCGGTTGATCGCTATGAGGGTCCGGTCATGGATCGACTGGAGGCCGAATTCCAACCAGACATCACACCGTTTGGCATAGGACCGGATCAGGGCCAGCGTTTCTTCGGGGACACAGTCCGGGCGTGTCCCGATGGCCAGACCGATGACATCCTCCTCGGCGAGCGCTTGGTCGTAAAGGTCCCGCAATTTTTCCAGCGGCGCGTACGTGTTCGTAAAAGTCTGAAAATAGGCGATAAACTTCTCCGCTTTTCCCCGGCGGCGGTAAAACGCTTTTCCCCGGCGGATCTGCTCACCGACCGAGGGAATATCCCCGGCTTGGCGCAGCACCGATCCCCGGCCGTCGCAATAGATGCATCCCCCCGCAGCGACCCGGCCGTCCCGGTTCGGGCAGGTGAAACCCGCGTCGATCGGAAGCTTGTAGACCCGGCAACCAAAGCGGTTCCGCCAGTAGCTATTCAGGTCGAAATAGCGCTTTGTATTGTTCCAGAAGGACGGTTTTGCCAAAGAGGCCTCATCATTTCAGTTGAGTTTTACTAGTTAATTATATTAAATTATCTCACGAACTGCAAGAGGTCTGTAAATGAACAGAGAATATGACGTTATCGTTGTCGGGGGCGGCCACGCAGGCTGCGAGGCGGCGCTTGCGGCAGCGCGGATGGGTTGTGAGACGCTCTTGTTCAATATCAGCCTCGACTCGATTGCCCTGATGTCCTGCAATCCCGCGATCGGCGGTCTCGCCAAGAGTCAACTCGTTAAGGAGGTCGACGCTCTGGGCGGTCAGATGGGCAGGATTGCCGACCGGACCGCCGTTCACTTCCGCCTCCTCAACGCTTCCAAGGGACCGGCCGTCCAATCCACACGCCTCCAGTGCGACAAGCAGCGCTACCGTCTCGCGATGAAGTCGGTCCTTGAAAAGGAGAAACATCTTCACCTCCTTCAGGGTCTGGTGGAAACGCTCGTTGTCGAAGGCGGGGGTATCCGCGGCGTCGTCGATCAAAGCGGGGTCTTCCACCGAGGCCAGACGGTGATCATCACCACCGGGACTTTCCTCAGCGGTCTGATCCACATCGGCGATGTGCGTTATCCGGCGGGCCGCGCCGGCGAGATCGCTTCCCTGGAACTGGCCGTCGCTCTGAGGGCGCTCGGTTTTGAAATGGGGCGGATGAAGACGGGGACCCCCCCAAGGCTGCGCGCCTCCACAATCGACTTTTCCCGCCTTGTCCGGCAGGACAGCGATCCCGATCCGGAGCCCTTTTCGTTCACCACCGAGCGGTTGCCCGAGGATCGCATTTCCTCCTTCTTCTCGGCAACGACGGCGGAGACACACAGCCTCATCCGCGATAATATTCGCTTTTCTCCACTCTACACCGGGGTCATCAAGGGGATCGGCGCCCGCTACTGCCCCTCGCTCGAAGACAAGGTGATGCGCTTTACCGACAAGGAAAGCCACCCCGTCGTTCTCGAACAGGAAGGGTTGGAGACGGAGGAGATCTACGCCAAAGGGCTGGGGAACTCGCTTCCACCGGACCTCCAGGA
Organism: Syntrophus sp. GWC2_56_31; assembly: GCA_001829875.1. Classification (GTDB taxonomy): domain Bacteria; phylum Desulfobacterota; class Syntrophia; order Syntrophales; family UBA5619; genus JAKAFS01. The sequence goes on along the minus strand of MICN01000046.1, from coordinate 12,487 downwards.
GAAGATCGTCCACAGCATTCCGGGTCTCGAGCAGGCCAAGATCATGCGCCTCGCTTATGCGATCGAATACGACTACGTCCAGCCGACCCAGCTCCGTCGGACCCTGGAGACGAAACGGGCGGCCGGGCTCTATCTCGCAGGACAGATCAACGGGACTTCCGGTTACGAGGAGGCGGCGGCGCAGGGATTCTGGGCGGGTGTCAACGCCGCCCTTGCCGTCCAGGGACGGCCCCCTTTCCTTCTGGACCGTTCAGAGGCCTACATGGGAGTGATGATCGACGACCTTGTGACACGCGGCGTCGACGAACCCTACCGGATGTTCACCTCCCGTGCAGAGTACCGGCTGATCCTGCGCGAGGATAACGCGTCGATTCGCCTGATGGGAAAAGGACGCGAGCTCGGCTTGATCACTCAGGAGCAGCACACGAAGCTGAAGGAGCGAGTCGATCAGATAGAAAAGGGGGTTCGACATCTGTCATCCGTCCGGATCTTTCCCGTTGCGGAGATCAACGATACCCTCGCGGAACTGAATTCCCCACCGATCAGGAATCCGGTCAGCCTCTTCCATCTCCTTCGGCGCAAAGAAATCGTCTACGACGACCTCTCCCGTTTCGAAGGCTGGGAGGCCATCGCCGACCGGGCGGTCAAAAGGCAGATCGAGATCGAGGCGAAGTACGAAGGATACATTCAGCGGCAGTCTGAACTGGTTCAGAAAATGAGGGACCTCGAAGGGATGAAGATCCCGGCGGATTTTGATTACTCTGTCGTGCCGGGGCTCTCGAACGAGCTAAAGGCCAAGCTCTTGCGGGTCGAGCCGGCCACGGTCGGTCAAGCCGAGCGGATCCCAGGAATGACGCAGGCCGCCCTCACGGCGATCCTTATCATGATCAAAAAGCGCGAACTGGAGGGTAAGTAAAAATGGCGTATAGCAAAGCACTCGACAAACGGATCATTGAATTGATTTCACACTGGGACAATGTCATCCCCAAGGAAATGTTCGGCGGGGTCTGCTATCTCCTGAACGGAAATATGGTTTGCGGTGTCTACAAGGACTTTTTGATCCTGAGATTGGGTATCGAAGGGGCGGCTCTGGCCCTGCAGCATTCCCGGGTCAGGGCATTCGATATCACAGGCCGAGCGATGAAGGGGTGGGTCATGGTCGAAGAGCAGGCCTGCGCAGGGAAGCGGCTCGAAGAGTGGCTGAACCAGGCCAAGGGATTCGTCTCGCACCTACCCGATAAACGTCATTAACTATTGGTGAAGGAGGAGAATGATGGGAGAGATTGTCCATACGTCAAAAATCAGAATCGTCAGGGAAAAAGGGCCGACCCGCAGGGCCATGATCGAGGGGTTCAATGAGCCCGTCTATTACGGCGTTCACGGCGGGATCAAGAAATTCTACAATGTCGAGCCGGAGAAGGAACATGCCGCCACGCTGGATCACATCGTGGCCGCGACCGCGGGCTGAATGATGGGGACACTGGCCGCGCTGCTGGCCGGAAAAAAGATCCCGACCCCGGAAGACCGTTACTGGGCTGACGTAACGGGGGACATCGAAAATGTCGAGGGCATCCTGAAGATCACCCGAATCGGCGTGACGTATCATCTCAAAACCCAGAGCGAAAAGGCTCAAGAGGCCCGGGACGCCTTTTCTTCCTACATCAAAAGATGTCCCGCCGCGCAAAGCGTGATCGGCTGTATCCGGATCGAGGATCATCTCATCATTGAAGAGATGACCTGATCGGTTCGGAAATGATCCGGTCTGTTCTGTAATCCTGCCGGATTTTTTAAACAAGGATTCCCGCTATCGCGGCGGTGATGAGATTGGTGAATGTACCCGCGAGGATCGACTTGAGGCCGAGCGCGGCTATGGTGTCCTTTTTATTCGGCGCCAAGCTTCCCATGCCGCCGATCATGATTGCCATACTGCCGAAGTTTGCAAACCCGCATAACGCGTAAGTTGCGATGGTTATTGACCTTGGTGACAATGCGCCCGCCTGGATCAATTCTTTCAACTGGAGATAGGCAATGAATTCATTGAAGACTGTTTTTGTGCCCAGCAGTTTTCCGACCGTCAGCGCCTCGTTCCAGGGCACTCCCAGTATAAACGCAAGCGGCGAAAACAGATACCCGGCAATCGAGTCAAAAGAAAGATGAACAAACCCGAACAGCGATTCGATAAGCCAGACCAGTGAAACAAACGCGATAAGCATTGCCGCCACCTGAAGCGCAAATTGCATACCGATTGAAGCGCCATTCGCGGCCGCATCTATAATATTTATATCTGTTCTTTCCATTTTAAATGGTACGTTGCCCAACGTCTCCGGTATTTCCGTTTCAGGAACCATCAATTTTGCCATAACGATAGAAGCGGGCGCGCACATAATCGACGCGGACAGCAGGTGCCCCGGGTCGGCGCCGAAACTCGCGTAGGCCACCATCACGCTGCTGGCGATAGTTCCCATAAACGAAACCATCACGGTAAACAGTTCGGAGCGGGTCATGTTCTGAAGGTATGTCCTGATGGCGGTTGAAGCTTCAATGCCCATGAAAACCTGAAGCGCCGCGCTTAAAGACTCGGCGCCGGAAGATTTCATCGTCTTCTGCATGATTTTAGCCATGACCCTCACAATGAACTGTATGACTCCAAGGTAATAAAGGATGCTGGACAATGACGATACAAATATGATCATCGGAAGCACCTTGAACGCCATGATCGCACCTATGTTAAAATCATTGACCAGTTTTCCAAATACAAATTCCGCGCCTTTATCGCTGAATCCGATGACAGCGTCAAACGCCTTTCGCGCCACGTCAAACAATACAAACCCTACCCGGGTTTTCAAGATAACCACGGCGAAGATCAACTGCAGCCCAAGCCCCCAGAACACAAGCCTCCAGTTCACCCTCTTCCTGTTCTCCGACATCAGCCACGCCAAACCAATAAGGATGACGATACCCAGAATGCTTAATACGTTGTATTTCATGATCGGCTCAAAATAGGGAGATTTAATTTTTACGTTGCAGCATAGCCCCGGCGGTATTTCTCATCGAGCATCCCCTCGATGCTCGCCATCACAATCCGCGTCACCCCCTCAAACTGCTCGCGATAGCGCTGCTGCGACTCCCGGGAAAAGAGATGGAAAGGCTCGGTAATCCGGTAGGATTTGAATCGATCGTGCACGGACAGCGGTTCACCGACACGGTACGTGATCCGACCGCTCCGGGCAATGGGGAGAGATCCCCTATAGACCTCTTCGGAGTTGTTACAGGCAACCGGGACGATCCGCTTTTCCGTGTGGAGGGCAAGTTGAGCGAGGCCGGTCCGTCCCTCGGCCAGCTTTACGGAGCGCGTCCCTTCCGGAAAGATGATGAGGTTCAGATTTTTTTCGCAGAGGGCCGTCTTGCTCAGCTCCGCCACCTTCTCCATGACCGCTTCGTAGTAGCCCCGGATGAACTCCGCAAAGTTCTCGCCCAGCGCCTGGAGGGCTTCGACGGCTGCGCGCTCTTGCGGCCCTGCGCATTCGATCCTGCCGTCGATCATGTCCTTGACCGTGCGATAGAGACTTTTGTCCATCTTCCGGTTGAAGTGCTTCCGGTAGAACTCTTCGATGAGGTATCCCATCGACGGCACGGGGATGAGGTTGCAGAGGTCCAGTCCCTTCGCCAGGAAGGCATTCTTGTAATACTTGGCCTTGACCCAAACCGTCGTGAAGGGATACTCTTTCGTCTTGAAAAGCTTGTACTGAAACGGCCAGTAGTTGAACCGGTCGGTGTGGTTCATGGCGAAGATCACGTTCTCCCCGCGGGGGATCCGCTCGATGTTCTCGATCCGGATCTCCACATTGGCGAAGATGCGGTAGTTGGGCAGAAGCAGGAGATTCGCCAGGAACTTCTGCCCGAAGGGACTGGATACCAGTTTGATCTTCTTCAGATATTCGATATCGATCACTGCTTCCTCCTTGTTATATCCCCTCCCCGGTGATCAGACGCCGGACCCTCTCTAACTCCTGAGGGGTATCGACCTCGACGGAGTCGTGGGGCGTAATCACGACCCTGATCCGGTAGCCGTGCTCCAGAACCCGGAGCTGTTCGAGGACCTCCAGGCGCTCCAGGATTCCCTCCGGCAGTGAGGTGAAGGTACGAAGGAAATCACGGCGGTAGGCGTAGATTCCGTGGTGTTTGAAGTAGTCGGCCCGTTTATCCCCGTCGCGGACGAAGGGGATTGTGGCGCGGGAGAAGTAGAGGGCAAAATATCGCTCATCGAAGACAACCTTGACGGCATTCGGGTGGGCGATCTCCTCGTCACGGACTATCCGGTAGATCAGTGTCGACATGGGAAGGGTCGCATCTTCGAGGAGCGGACCGACGACTTCATCGACCTGGCTCGGTTCGAAAAGTGGCTGATCGCCCTGTATATTGACGATGATGTCTGCGTCTTTGAGATCGAGGATCTCTACCGCCTCTGCGATCCGGTCCGTCCCCGACCTATGGCGGGGGGAGGTCATGACCGCCCGGCCGCCGAAATCCTGAACCGCCCGAAAGATCCGCTCGTCATCGGTCGCCACAGCGGCGGAAGAGACGGTCTTCGCCCGAAGCACCCGTTCATAGACATGCCGGATCATCGGTTTCCCGCAGAGGTCGGCAAGCGGCTTCCCGGGGAAGCGGGACGATTCGTAGCGCGACGGGATGATGCAGACCACCTGGGCGGACATGGCATACCACCTTACAGATAAGGATCGGCATTCAGGAGGTGATTTCTGACGTAATCCCCGACCGCATCCTCCAGCGGGCCGAATCTCACCGGGCAACCGGCGGCCCGGAGTTTGTCCATCCGCGCTTCGGTAAAATACTGGTACTGCCCCCGGAGCGCCTCCGGCATCTCGATGTAGTCGATTCCGACCGGACGCCCCAGCGCAACAAAGACCGCCCGGATGAGGTCGTTCCACGTCCGGGCCTGCCCCGTCCCGAGATTGAAAATCCCGTTCGCCTCGCGGTGGTTCAGGAGCCACCAGAGGACCTCGACGCAATCCTTTATGTAGACAAAGTCGCGTTTCTGCCCTCCATCGCCATATTCCGGCTTGTAGGATTTGAAAAGACGGACCTTTCCCGTCTCCCGGATCTGGTGGAAGGCCTTGAAGACCACGCTCGTCATGTCGTCCTTGTGATACTCGTTCGGACCAAAGACATTGAAGAACTTGATCCCCGCCACCCGGTCCTGCAATCCCTCCCGAAGGACGCGGAGGTCGAAGAGCTGTTTGGAATAGCCGTACATATTGATCGGTTGAAGTTCGCGAGTCTGTCGATCGTCATCGGAGAACCCCCGGCCGCCATCGCCGTATGTCGCCGCAGAGCTTGCATAGACGAACCGGACCCCGTGCGCCAGCGCCCAGTCGGCCAAAAATGAGGAGTAGTGGAAATTATTTTCCATGAGATAGTCGGCGTCCTGCTCCGTCGTCGACGAGCAGGCGCCCATGTGAACGACGGCCTCGACCGGAAAGGGGACCCGATTGTTGACAACCATCTCCAGAAATGCGCCTTTATGGATATAGTCGGCATACCTCCGCTTGACGAGGTTCTTCCATTTCTCGGATTTCTCCAGCTCGTCGACGATGACGATGGCGTCCTGTCCTTCATCGTTCAATTTCGCCACAAAGGCGCTCCCGATGAATCCGGCCCCGCCGGTGACAACGATCATTCTTTCAACTCCCTATATACCCCACAGCCATGGATCAGTTTGTTGAGGAACAGGATGATCCATGCATTCCACTACAGCACCTTGGCAGCGTTTGCAATCCCCTTGCGGATCGCTTTGAGCTTCGCGGCCGGCATTATCACGTTGACTCCCATAATGAGGGTCCGGCCGAGGAGATCCTCCGCGTGAGGGATCGATTTCCGGCTGTACGTCACTTTCCGATTCCGGGGATCCTTGAAGGGATTCTTCGTCTGGGCCGTGGATTTCGCGAGGAAGTGTTCCCAGTTGGGGACATAGTGCCAGAAATTGTCCTTGAAGCGGGTCGTATCGATTCCTTCGGCTTTGAGCGCCTTCTGGAAGGCCTTCGTCTGCTCTTCGGCGGGGAGATTGAAGGCCAGAAATGTTGCCGAATCCCCATCGGGATCGGGTATCAGACGGAATTTCAGACCGGGGATCGGGGCGAATGCCTCCTTGAGGGCTGCCTTGTTCTTCCGCTGCGCAGCGATGACCTTCTTCAGTTTCCGGAGCTGGGCGAGACCGAGGGCTCCCTGGAATTCGTTCATCCGGTAGTTGAAGCCGAGGATCGTACGGCCGTCGAGGGCCCGGTGGACGGTAGAGAGATGATCGTGCCCATGGTCATGATACCATTCGGCCCGGTGATAGAGGTCCAGATCGTTTGTAATGATCATCCCCCCCTCGCCGGTGGTGATCGTCTTGTAATGGTCGAAACTGAATATCCCCATATGGCCGAAAGATCCGAGCATCTTGCCTTTATAACTTGCACCGCAGCCCTGGGCGTTGTCCTCCAGAACGAGGAGTTTGTTTTTTTTTGCCACCTTCATGATCCTGTCGATCCGTGCCGGCGCCCCGCACATGTGGACGGGGATGACCGCCTTGGTCCGCGATGTGATCTTGTTCGTGATGTCGTCCGGATCGAGGTTCAGTGTATCGTCGATATCCGCCATGACAGGGATGCCGCCGACCTCGAGGACCGCCTCATAAGTGGCCATAAACGTGAATGCGGGGCAGATCACCTCGTCTCCGGGTCCCACATCCAGGGCGGTAAGGGCAACCTTGAGGGCCGCCGAACCGGAGGTCACCCCCAGGGCATAGGTTGCTCCGAAATACTTCGCGAAGGCCTTCTCAAAATCCCGGACCTTCCAGACCCCCTGCCGCTCCTTGTCGAAGGAGTAACGGGCGAAAATGCCCGTCCCCAGGACGTCCATAACTTCTTTGCACTCTTCCTTACCGATCAGTTCGGCGCCGGCCATACTCTTAACCTCCCTTTTTCTTCTATTTATGAATACGCCTCCTGGTATAGCTCCACCATCTCCTCGAGCGTCATCCTGCAGGGATTGTTGGCAAGGGGCCTCGCTACGGTCATCGCCACCTTCGCAAGCTCCGGAAAATCGCTTTCGGGAATCTCCAGCTCCTCCAGCGTCGTCATGATGCCGCAGTCCTCGATCAGGGCCTCCACCGCCTCCACAGCGAGATAGGCCGCCTCCCGAAGCGGGAGATCGTCGACGATCTCCCCCATGACCTCCGCGATATCGACGAACTTCTCCAGGGCGCCGGGGAGGTTGAATGCCATCACCCGGGGGAGCATGATCGTGTTGGCAAGGCCGTGGGAGACCCCGTATTTCCCGCCTAGCGGATAGGACAGGGAATGGACCGCTGTCACGCCCGCATTGGCAAGCCCCAGCCCCGCATAGAGGCTTGCGAGGAGCATCGCTTCGCGCGCCTCGATGTTTGTGCCGTCGTGAACTGCCGTTCTCAAGTTGTCGGAGATGAGGCGGATCGCCTCGAGGGAGATCATCTCGCTCATCGGTGAGGCGTTGACCGATGTGTAGGATTCGATCGCATGGCAGAGGGCATCGATCCCGGTCGCTGCCGTTGGATGGGGCGGAAGCGAAAGCGTCAGCTCCGGATCGAGAAGAGCCAGCTCAGGATAGAGATACGGACTGTTCATGCCCTCTTTTTTCTTTAGCTTCTTTCTGATGAACACGGCGGTAAAGGTCACCTCGCTCCCCGTCCCTGCGGTCGTCGGAACCATGATCTTGGGAAGCCCCGGACCCGGAACCCTGTTCAGTCCAAGGTAATCCTCGGCTGTCCCTTTGTTCGCTGCAAGAACCGCAATCGCCTTGGCAAGATCCATGGCGCTCCCGCCGCCGATGCCGATGACCCCGTCGCATTTTTTCTTCAGGGCCAGCTTCGTCCCCTCGTCGGCCAGTTCGAGCGGGGGTTCCGGCGCTGTTTTGTCATAGACGACATAACCGATTCCCGCCTTGGCCAGGATGCCGTCTACCTTTTCTCCAAAGCCGGTCTCCGCGAGGGTCTTATCAAGGACGATCAGCGGCCGCAAAATCTTTAGTTCCGCGATGTACTCCGGCAGGGAGGAAAAGCTCCCCCGTCCGAAAACGATTTTTTTTGCACCGGTAAAGGAAAATGTCTTCATAGCCTGTTCTCCATGTTTCTCCTGTTAAATACGCCGCCGGACGGCGGAAAGTCAAGGAGTTTTGCGTTCCTTGTGATCCCCGTACCACTCGATCTGCCGGCAGATCCCCCGGATGATCTTGACTTCCCGGGCCTGGAGGGTCGTCCGGGCAAAGAGACGGCGGATATGCATCATCCAGTAGTCGGGATTCTCCGGATTGAGAAATCCGATCGCCTGGAGGACCGCCTTGAGCTGAACATACATCCCCTCGAGTTCCCGCGAGCCGGCAAGCTTGGGCATGGGCTTCGCTTCCTCGCTTATCCGGGCGATGAGCATTTCATAAGCGACGATCATCACCGCATGCGAAAGGTTCAGGGATTTGAAGCCCGCGGTAGGGATCGTCACAACGGTTTGACAGAAACGGAGGTCGTCGTTGGTCAGCCCCGTGTCCTCTGGGCCGAAGAGGAGGGCGATCGCGTTTTTCTGCGAGATGGCGACAAGCGATTCGGCCATCCGGCGCGGAAAGACGACAGGACCCCGTCCCGATCCCTGTCTTGCCGTCGTTCCGACGATCCAGGAGAAACCCGCCAGCGCCTCGTCGAGGGTATCGAAATGGCGGATTGCCTCCACGACATCCTTCGATACGTGGGTGGCCATCTGCAGTACGGCTTCGTCGTCAAGGTCGCGGTTCCCCACGACGATCAGCTTGCCGATCCCCATGTTCTTCGCGCAGCGCGCCGCCGAGCCGATATTTCCGGGAAATTTCGGCCCCTTCAGGACGATGGTGACATTGTCGAGATTTATATTCGTTCGGTTATTTACTTTTTCCGAAGTCGTCATGGTTTCTCCCAGCGGGCGGCGACAAACGCCCCCGTCTCCCTTCCCTGACCCCCCTGCTCGATCCGGTCCGATTCGGCGGGATCATCCTCCTTCCCGAAGTGGATCGCCGTCCGGACGATACCGGAAAGCGGCGCCGACGCGAGGAGCTGCGCGGGCGAGCGGAAAAACACCCGGTTGAAGATCGATTCCTGGTTTTGCCGGGCGTTCTCCCGTCGACGGTTAGCCCAGGGACTGAGACTGTTGAGTGTTGCCACGACGACGATCCCTCCCGGTTTTGTCACACGGAACAGCTCGGCGACGGCCTTTTTCTCATCCTCGATGAACTCAAGGGCCGTTACCGAGACGGTTTTATCGAACACGCCGTCGGCAAAGGGGAGCAACGTCATGTCCGCTGCTACCATCCGGGGGGAAAATGCCCCGCTTTTTTTCTGCGCCCACCGGAGCATCGCCCAGGAGATGTCCAGCCCAACGACATCCGCCCCCCGGACGCGAAATTCCCGTGTAAAGAGTCCCGTCCCGCTCCCCGCATCGAGGATCTGTTCCCCCCCCATTGGCCGGAGCAGATCGAGAACCAGCGCCACTTCATATTTCAAGACCGCCTTCCCCACCGGCGTATCGAACCAGCGGTCGTATCGCTCCGGCCAGTCATCAAATAACTGTCTTCCGGTCATGTTTCTCTCTCTCAGACAAATAACAGTTTAAAGCCTGCGATTACCAGAACAAAAGCCAAAGATTTTACGACAGTTGCTATCGGCAGGCAGCGGCTGCCGAAAAAGGCGCCGATGCTTCCCCCGATGAGTGCCGCGACTGCGAGCAGCGGAGCAAAATGCGGTATTTCCTGAAGACTGCTGAGATGCCCAAAAAGACCCGAGATAGAGTTGACAAGGATAAACAGCGCCGAAACGGCAGAGACCTCACGTACCCTTCCCCATTTCAGAAGGAGTAGGAGAGGACTCAGGAATATGCCCCCACCTACGCCGGTAAGCCCGGACAACAGGCCGAGCAGTGCGCCGCAACACAGAGCCATAGGTACCGGAGGTTGTCGGATTTCCGTATCTACAGGTTCTGTACGGTAAAAAAGACGCCATGCAGAAAATAGGAGGATGGCCCCTACCAGAGGTTTATACAGATGAAGGGGCAAAGCGAGGTAGCCGCCGATAAAGCTGCACGGGATCGAGGCCGCTGCAAAAGGCCAGAACAGGCGCCAGGAGAAGTGGCCGGCACGGGCAAAGGAGAAGGTAGCGATAGACGACACCAGGATATTGAGGACCAAAGCAGTCGGCTTGAAGGCTGCCGGCGCCAAACTGAATAACGCCAGGACGGCGATGTACCCGGACGCGCCGCCATGCCCGACGCTCGAGTAAAGGATCGCCACCGTCAGGATGCAGATCAGAAGGAGGATAAGGACGGAGGGACTCATGGGATAATCACGCTGTGTTTGGTCAGCGAAAGACGCAGGTCACCGATCCGCCGTCCCTGGGGATCGACCAGGGTCATTGCATCGCCTCTTTCATTTCAAACCGCCGATCCAGAAGAAGGACTTCCACTTCTTCGCCCACGGTATGCACCGCGTTGGGCGCCAGGCGTATCAGACCGTTTCCTTGAATCATCGACGAGAGTCGCCCGGAACTCTGATTGCCGGTGGTTGATACGTGATAATGGTCATCCCGCAGCGACACCATCCCCCGGACCAGATGGGGGCGTTCCCCTTTGTTTACCGCCGGTTCCTGGAGGAGCGCCTTGACCATCGGCCGGAATAGCCGCCGGTGTCCCATGGACTTCAGGATTGACGGCCGCACGAACAACTCGAACGCGACCATTGCGCCGACCGGATTTCCCGCCAGAGCAAAGACCGGCTTCCCCTGCAACATGGCGAATGCCAGCGGCTTACCCGGTTTCACGTTGACCTTCCAGAAGGTGACGCTGCCGCCGAGTTTTTCTATCGCCTCCTTGACAAAATCACGGTCGCCGACCGAAACCCCGCCGGTGATGACCAGCATATCCGCGTTCAAGCCTCCCTTGATCTTGTCGCAGGTGGCGTCAAGGGCATCCGGGGCAATTCCCAGCAGCACAGGGTCGCCCCCTGCATCCAGCACCTGGGCGGCCAGACTGTAACTGTTGCTGTTGATGATCTTCCCCGGCGCCGGTGTCGAGCCGGGCTCCAGGAGCTCATCGCCCGTGGCCAGGATAGCGACCCGCGCCCGGCGGTAAACGGCCAGGGCTGTCGTTCCCATGGCCGAGAGCATCCCGATTTCCTGGGGCCTGAGCAGCGCTCCGGCAGGAATGACGATATTGCCGCGCTGGATGTCTTCTCCCCGCTTGCGCACGTGCGAGCCCGTCTTGATCTTCGAAATGAATCGTATCGATTCGCCATCTTCCTCGACATCCTCGAGAGGAACTACCGTATCGCAGCCGGGAGGGATCGGCGCGCCGGTCATGATCCTGATCGCCCCGCCGGCCGGCACCGGGACCGAGCCCACCTCCCCCGCGGGCAGAAAGCCGGTCACCCGGAGACTCTCACCGCTGAGCGCTGCATGGGAGAAGGCAAAGCCGTCCATGGCGGAGTTGTCGGCCGCCGGTATGTCCCACGGGGCGACATGATCCTCCGGGGTAATCCTGTTCAACCCTTGGAATACAGACACTTTTTCAGTTTCCAAAGGCGTTATGTATTCAAGAATGTTCCTTTGCGCATCCTCAATACTGATCATAAAACCTTTCCTCTCCTCTATCGTGTTAAGAAAAACGTAAGACAGATGTTCAGAAGTCGAGTTCGTTAAATTTGCTGTTCACCATGTCGTTGAACCCTCTTTGCAGGAGCTCGAATTTCTCCAGCAGAGCGGCCGCCTGGGGGGTAAGGGACGATGCACCTCCCCCGACACCCCCTTTTTGCCGCCTTACCAGGGGAAAGCCCAGTCGTTTTTCCATGGCATCGATATAAGTCCAGGCCTTTCGGTAGGGAATGCCCATCGCCTTCGCCGCTGCGTTGATCGAGCTTCCCTTCTGAATGAGAAGCAGCAATTCCTCCCGACCCTGGCCGAACACCGGCTCGCCGTCGATCTCCAGCCAGATTTTGGAGCGTACATCTAGCTTGGAAGAAGGATCTCTCATTTCAGAAATCTCTCCTCGATGAAGTCGGCGACCGCTCCGTCATCGTTGAGATCGAGCACCGGCACGTCTATCTTAAGCGGTTCATCGCTTGCCACCGCAAGGAGCGTCGGATCGTCCTCCGCCCCCCGGCAGATGAGCGTGGCGCTCCGCGCTTGGCGATGCAGCTCGATTTTCGGCAGAGAACCCTTCTTTAATCCCTCGGTCAGGACGATATCCACATCGGCAAAGTAGGTCGCTAGAATTTCCGCGATCGTAGGAGAGGATTCTGCAAATGTCTTCACCAGCGCCAGTTTTTGCGGAGAGAAGATCAGCGTGGTGTCAGCCCCGGCGGAGGCCAGGCGGTGGCTGTCCTTCCCCGGATGGTCGATGTCGAAACGGTGGGCGTCATGCTTGATGGCGCCGACTCTGTA
>MICN01000045.1:5575-5751 GCA_001829875.1 Syntrophus sp. GWC2_56_31 | reverse complement strand
CGGCGCCCTGGATAATGCCTTCGGGTGGGACAACCTGGCCCTTGTGGAGGAGTTTCTCTCGGGGATGGAGGTGACCTGCGGCGTCCTCGGCTCGGACAACCCCGAGCCACTGACACCGTCTGAGACCATTCCCACCGACGACGTCCTCTCCCTCGAGGATAAATTCCTTTACGGCC
>MICN01000045.1:0-5475 GCA_001829875.1 Syntrophus sp. GWC2_56_31 | reverse complement strand
TGCCCGGATCGACATGTTCGTAAGAACAGACGGACGGATTGCCGTCCTGGAACCCAACACGCTCCCCGGGATGACGCCCTCCACCGTCCTTTTCCATCAGGCGGCGGCCTCCGGGATCACCCAGGCGGGATTGATCGACCGGATCATCCGATCCGCCCTGGAGGTTCACGCCCATAAACGAGGACCACTATAAATGAACGGTGTATCCGCCTCCGTGGACCGTCTCGGCAAGGTCGTTCTGGAAAATGTCGAGGAGATGGGAAAGATCTTCCTCCTGTTCCTTTCGGTATTGGCATGGATGTTCAGACCCCCCCTCAAGCTCCGGAATATCTTCAAACAGATGGAGTTTGTCGGGGTCAAGTCGATCTTTGTCGTTGTCCTCACCGGCACCTTCACCGGGATGGTGCTGGCCCTCCAGGGCTACCACGGATTCAAGATGTTCAGCGCGGAGAGCCTCGTCGGCTCCACCGTCGCCCTTGGGATGACGCGGGAGCTGGGACCGGTCCTCACGTCGCTGATGGTCACGGCCCGGGCGGGCTCCGCGATGGCGGCGGAACTGGGTACGATGCGGGTGACCGAGCAGATCGACGCCCTCTATGTCATGGCGGCGAACCCCGTCAAACACCTGATCGTACCCCGGGTGATCGCCGGTTTCCTGATGGTGCCCCTGCTCACGGTGGTTTCCGATTTCATGGGGATTGTCGGCGGCTACTTCGTCGGGGTCCATATCCTGAACATAAACCCGGGGATCTTCATCAGGAACATTACCCGGCTGGTGGATCTCAACGACATCTACAGCGGGCTCGTCAAGGCCGCCACCTTCGGCCTGATCCTGTCGCTCGTCGGCTGTTACAAAGGCTTCAAAACCAGCGGAGGCGCGGAAGGGGTAGGCCGCGCAACGACGGAGGCGGTGGTCCTGGCGTCGATCTCGATCCTGGTCAGCGACTATTTCCTGACGGCGATCATGTTTTAGATTCCGTACACGGATGCGGGGCGAAGGCGATACGCGATGATAAAGCTGGTCGATCTCCACAAATCTTTCCGAACGCAGAAGGTCCTGGATGGTCTCGACCTCGAGATCGAGGCGGGAAAGACCACCGTCATCATCGGACGGAGCGGCGGCGGCAAGAGCGTGCTGCTGAAGCATATCATCGGTCTGATCAGACCGGACAGCGGAGAAGTCCTGATCGACGGTACGGACATCACGCGGCTGGGCGATCGGGACCTGAACGAGATCCGCAAGAAGTTCGGGATGCTCTTCCAGGAGGCGGCGCTGTTCGACTCGATGACGGTGGGTGAGAACGTGGCATTCCCGCTTCGCGAGCACACCCGGATGAAAGAAGAGGATATCCGCCGAACCGTCGCCGACCGGCTCAACGCCGTCGGCCTGACGGGGGTGGAGGAGAAGATGCCCTCCGAGCTCAGCGGCGGAATGCGGAAACGGGTGGGGCTCGCACGGGCAATCGCCATGCAGCCCCAGATCGTCCTGTTCGACGAACCGACGACGGGCCTCGACCCCGTTATGACGGAGGCGATCAACCGGCTGATCATCGAGACGCAGAAGAACTTCAATCTTACCGCTGTCGTGATCAGCCACGACATCCAGTCGATCTTCACGGTTGGGCACAGGATCGCCATGCTCTACGAGGGAAAGATCATCGCATACGGAACGCCGGAGGAGCTGAAAGCCTCGCGGAATCCCGTCATTGTTCAGTTCCTGGCGGGGAGCATCGACGGGCCGATCCGGATTATGTGAAAAAACGGGAAAAAGGTAGGGAGGGTCGAATGTTTTCTATAAGCTCGGAGGCCAAGGTCGGGTTGTTCGTCCTGGTAGGACTGATTATCCTCGGGTATATGTCGTTTCAGGTCGGGAAACAGACCTTCAGCCTGAAAAAAGGCTACACCCTGGATGTGGTCTTCGACAGCGCGGCAGGTCTCGATCGGGACGCCTCGGTCCAGATCGCCGGCGTGGAGGTCGGACGGGTCGATGCGATTTCCCTGAAAGACGGAAAGGCCCTAGTGCGGCTCCGTATGGGCGCCAATGTGAAGTTGGAGAAAGACGCGATCGCCGCCATCAAGACCCACGGCATCCTCGGGGAGAAATACGTCGAACTCTACCCCGGTACACACGGTGCAGACGTTCTCGGCCCGGGCGAACGGATCGCCAAGACGGAGCGCCCTACGGACATCGACAAACTTCTCCACCAGATCGGCATGATCGCCGACGACATCCGCGGAATCACGGGTTCACTTAACAGGGTCCTCGCCGGCCAGGCAGGGGAAGAGGCGATAAAGAGCATCCTTCAAAATGCGAAGGATTTCACAAAAAACCTCAACGACGTGATCGTGAGCAACGAAACCGCCCTCCACGCCGCACTCGAGAATACCCGCCGGCTCACGGGAAATCTCAATCTGATCGTCAACCGCAACGACGAGAAGGTCACCCAGGTCATGGACAATTTAAAGACCGCTTCGCTCGAGATGGAGAAGACGTTCACCACACTCAGCGAGATCACCGGCGGCGTGAACAGGGGCGAAGGGACCCTTGGGCAGTTGATCAAGGATAAGACCACCGCGGATAAACTGAACAAGACCCTCGCATCGCTGCAGGAGGTGACCGAAAAGATCAACGAGGGGCGGGGGAGCATCGGCAAGCTGATCAACGACGACGAAACGGTGAAAAATCTCAACGAAGGTTTGGCGGGCATTAACCGCTATGTGACCAAAGCGGAGCAGTTCCGGACCTTCCTGAGTTACCGCGGCGAATATCTCTTCGAAAAGAGCAATGCGAAGAGCTATCTCGATGTGCGGATCCAACCCACGCAGGACAAGTTCTACATTCTCGGCATCGTCAGCGACCCGAAAGGGAGGAGAACCACCAGGGACTATATCACGGGCGGTGTGACAACCCGGGTCGAGGAGTGGGACCGCAACGGCGCCCTCTTCAACCTCCAGATCGGCAAGCGTTATCGGGATCTCGTCCTCAGGGGCGGTTTTTTGGAATCGACCGGCGGCGTCGGGATCGACTACTTCGCCCTGAACGACAAACTGAAATTCTCTTTCGAGGCCTTCGACTTCAACAAGGAACGCCGCGCCCACCTGAAGGCCGGCTTGGAATACCAGCTCTTCAAGCACCTGTACCTCACCGCCGGCTGGGACGATTTCATCAGCGATCAGGACAACCGGTCGATCTACGGGGGAGTCTCCATCCGCTTCGAGGATGACGACCTCAAGTATCTGCTGACATCGACTCCCATCCCCAAATAACAGGGACGCTGCATATGCCGTTTGGCAGGGTTCGCGAGTAGATTATTCTTGACAATCCACCGGATCCTTTATTAGAAGTAGAAACCCACTTCCAGTAAAAACAAAAAGAAGACCTCTATGCCGCTTTCACACATTAAAGTTCTTGACCTGACCCGTTTTGTAGCCGGACCTTTCTGTTCCATGATGCTGGCCGATATGGGCGCCGATGTTCTCAAGATCGAACCCCCGGAGCATGGCGACGAGTCCCGATACCAGGGAACCGTTCGCGAGGGGGAAAGCTGGTATTTCGTGGGGATGAACCGTAACAAGAAAGGGATGACCCTGAACCTCAAAGCCAAGGAGGGTAAGGCGATCTTCCTTCAATTGGCGGAGAGGTCCGATGTGGTTGTGGAAAACTTTCGACCCGGGGTCATGCGCAACTTCGGTCTCGACTACGAAAGCCTGGTGAAGATCAATCCGGGGATCGTCTACTGCGGGATTACCGGTTTCGGAAAAGACGGCCCGCATGCCCTTCGCCCGGCTTTTGATTTTATTGCCCAGGGGGTCTCGGGTTTCATGAGTGTCACCGGATTTCCCGACCGCGAACCCGTAAGGACCGGAATTCCCGTCTCAGACTCAGTGGCCGGGATTTACGCGGCCTTTGGGATTCTGGTCGCGCTGATGTCCAGGCAGAGGACGGGAAAAGGACAGGAAGTCCAAACCTCTTTGGTAGACGCGATGATCAGCATCCTCAGCTTCGCGGCCGACCCTTATTTGGGGTCCGGCGAGCTGCCGGAGCGGTACGGCAACGATCACCCGGTTTCTTCCCCTTACGGCACCTTCAAGTCCCTGGATGGCTACATCAACATCGCCCCCTCCGGGGACCCGATGTGGGAAAGGCTGGCTCGTGCTCTCGGGATCCAGGAACTAATCGCGGATCCCCGTCTGCAATCCAACGACGACCGCCGCCGGCACCGCCAATCGCTCAATGAGACCATCAATAAAATCATAGGCAGGCGGACCACGGCCGAATGGATCGACTACCTGAATAAGGAGGGGGTCCCCTGCGGTCCCATCAATAACCTCGCCCAGACTTTTGAGGACCCCCAAGTCCGACACCAGGAGATGCTTCTGGAGATAGAGCAGCCCACCGGCAAGGTAAAGATCCTCGGTTTCCCAGTCAAGATGAGCCAAACCCCGGCCAAAATCCATCGCCCCTCCCCGCAACTGGGACAGCATACCGAGGAAATTCTTTCGGACCTCGGATTCTCAATCGAAAAGATTAAAGAATTAAGAGATAAAGGCGTGGTTTGACCCTTGGGGTCAATGAATCGTTTGAGGAAGCCCCTTTAAGGAGTCTTGTGGATGGATAAGCCGAGCGTAGTGATCCGGGAGGTCATGCTGCGGGACGGACTTCAGAATATTACAGAATTTATTCCAACTGAGGCTAAAATTGAGCTTTTCCAACTGCTTGCGGCCGGCGGCATCGAGGATGCCGAGATCACTTCCTTCGTGAATCCCAAGGCAGTGCCGCAATTTGCGGATGCTTCCCAGGTGGCCCAGGCGGTATTGAAGATAAAGCCCGAAGGGGTCCGGGTCTCGGCGCTCATTCCCAACCTGAAGGGGGCTCTGCTGGCCCTGAACAGCGGGATGCGCAATCTCGCCTTCGTCATGTCGGTGAGCGAATCCCATAACATCAGCAATGTCCGGCGAAGCACCGAAGAATCCCTCGATGAGCTTAAGAAAATTCTGGACCTGGGCACGGAATACCCCGACATGGCGGTAAGGGCAGGAATGGCGACGGTATTCGGTTGCCCCTTCGAAGGGAAGATCGAACCCGGGGTGACGCTGAATTTTATCCGGCGTTTTTACCGGCTCGGCGTGCGGGATATGGCCCTGTCCGACACCGTGGGCTTTGGAAACCCCCGGGAGGTAAAAGAACTCACCGGGACCTGCATCAGGGAGTTCCCGGACGTGACCTTCTCGATTCACCTGCATAACACCCGGGGTCTGGGCTTGGCCAATTCCCTGGCCGCCTACGAGAGCGGGATTCGCATCCACGACGGGGCGGTCGGCGGGTTGGGCGGATGTCCCTTTGCTCCCGGAGCCAAGGGAAACACCTCGACCGAAGACCTCGTATACATGTTTGAGGAGATGGGGATTTCTACCGGCATCGACATAACCGCTTTGATGGAAGCCTCGCGTTATTTCAAGAAGGTAAAAAAGGAC
>MICN01000044.1 GCA_001829875.1 Syntrophus sp. GWC2_56_31 | reverse complement strand
TTTACGTTCAGCTTAAAATCGAATGGGACCGGTCGAATCGCTATGAACAGCCTTTAACTCTCCTGCTGCTTGATCTCGACAATTTCAAGACATTCAACGACACTTACGGCCATGTCGAGGGAGACCAGGTCTTACGGCGACTTGGCCAGGTGGTAAAAAGATGCCTGCGCGAAACGGATTTGGCTTATCGTTACGGCGGCGAAGAATTCACCATCCTGCTGCCCATGACAACAAGCGCGGATGGCGCCGTTACGGCGGAAAGAATCCGGACGGAATTTAAGAAGGAGCATTTCTTCCCGGCGTCAGATCAGGACGTCCATGTGACGGTGAGCATCGGCATTGCGCAGTACAAGCCGCAGGAAGAGATGAAGGTCTTTGTGCACCGAGTTGACCAACTCATGTACCAGGGGAAAAAGAACGGGAAAGACCGGGTTTGTGCTGAGTGATAACGTCAAGAACAGTATCCGCGGTAGTATCGCAGAGGTGCACAGTCAATGAGAAAAAATCCGGCGATTATTATACTGACGGTAGGAGCTTTGCTGGCCGTCTTCTTCCTCACTTTTTACATCCACCAGACAAACAAGGGAAAAATCCTCTCCCAGTTTAGAGAGAATCAACTCCAGATTGTCCGGCAGACCGCCATCCAAATCGAATCGTACCTCCGTTCCCGTTCGCATGACCTCCGGAGACTTTCCTCTTCTGCCGCGCTGCAGGAGCCTGACAGGAAAAGGATCGCAGCCGATATCCTCTCGAACTTCAAACACTTAAAGATGATTAACATTAAGGAGATCTCTCTTCTCGACGAGAAAGGAACCGCCGCCTATTCTACAACCGTGGGGGTTAGAGGAGAAAATCATGCCAAATCAGACTTCTTCTTCTGGTCAAGGGACCCGGTAAACAAGGGGTCGATCTGGATTGGGTATGAGAAGTCGGATGGACGGCGCATACCCGTGACTTCAGGAAGCCCTGCGCATCCCCATTCTGGGATTTCCCTTGTCACCCCTTTGTATCGGGAATTTGCCGCCGGCCGTCGACAAAAGCCTGGAGAGAAATTCGCCGGCGCTCTGATGTTTAAGGTCGATCTGGAGGGAATGCTTGCCGAGCGGTCGCTCCTGTTCACATCAGTGATGAAATCGCAAAGCTTATGGATCATGGATCGGGACGGAACGGTGATGCTGCAATCCGAGCACCCGGAGATGTTTATGAAAAACGTCCGGGAAAAGGATGAGACATGTCACCAATGCCATGCTTCCTTCGACCACGTCGAGGCGATGCTGAAGAAAGCGGAAGGCATCACGGAATATCAACTGAAAGGAGACCAGAGGAAGATCGCGGCCTTCGCTTCGATGTCCTTTGCGAACGCCTCGTGGATGGTCGTGGTGAATGCGCCGTTGGATGAAGTGACTGCTTTCGCGCGGAAAGATCTCAAAGAGACCCTCTTGCTCCTTGGTCTCCAGCTGTTCGTCCTGGGCATCGCCTTTTTCCTGGCATACAGGAACTACCGCGAGAAAGTGGACCACGAGACTGCGATCAATAAATTGATGGGCATCTCCTTGTTGAATATCGATCTGGAAGAACAACTGGACAAGATGTTTGAGGTGATCATTTCCCTACCCTGGCTGAAAGTGGAAGCCAGGGGATGCATCTTGCTGGTCAAAGAGAAATCCGCTGTGCTGGTCATGGTGGTTCAAAAGGGACTTGACCCATCATTGGTGACAACATGTGCAGAGGTTCCGTTTGGCCGCTGTCTCTGCGGCCGGGCCGCCCTGACAGGAGAAATCGAGTTTGCCGACAGCGTAGATGAGCGCCACGACAATCTATACAAAGGTCTTTCTCCGCATGGCCACTACTGTGTTCCAATCAAGTTCCATGACAGAGTACTCGGGGTGCTGAATCTGTGTTTAAGAGCCGGACATCGCAGAGATAAACGGGAAGAGGATTTTCTCAAAGCGATAACGGATGTAATGGCCGGTATCATTAAGCGAAAGCGGGCAGAAGAGGCGTTGCGGGAGAGCGAAGAGCGGTTCAGGCGCATCTTTGATGAAGGACCTGTCGGAATGGGTTTAGAAAGTCTGGACTACAAAATTGTCGCGGTGAATAAAGCGTTTTGTGAGTTGTTGGGGTATGCCGAACAGGAACTTGTCGGTAAAAATCTCATAGATTTCACATACAAAGAAGACAGAGAGAAGAGTAAAGAATTTTCAGGACAATTATTCGCAGGCAGCATCCCCGTGTTACGCTTGGAAAAGCGATATGTCAGAAAGGACGGCGGGATCGTGTGGGCTAAGGTTACAGCCTCTGCTGTCTATGGAAATGAAGGTCACGTGATTTACACTCTCGGCGTCATCGAGGACCTCACGGAAAGCAGGAAGGCGGCAGAAAAGATTCACTTGTTGTCTTATTATGATAGCTTGACGGGGCTGCCTAACCGTACATTTCATAAAGAGCTTATAAAAAGATCGATTGAACATGCCCATCGCCATAAAGAGAAATTTGCCATTATTTACATTGGATTGGATAATTTTCAGCGGATTAACGATACGCTCGGATATGGCATCGGAGATCTCCTGCTGAAGGCCGTTGCCGACAGGCTTACCAACTCTTTGCGAGAAAGCGACTACGTTGCCCGATCAGATGAAGGTGAAACAGTGGATGTCGTATCTCGGGCGGGAGGAGACGAGTTTATCGTATTGGCGCATGATCTCAACCAGGCTCAGGACGCCGCAATAGCATCCCGTCGTTTACTCAGGGAAATATCCGCACCCCATGATCTGAGCGGTCGCGATGTATTTATGACCGCCAGTATCGGCATTGCCGTGTATCCTGATGACGGAACGGATGTTGACGACCTCCTGAAAAACGCCGAAAAGGCGATGAGATACACAAAGCGCGAAGGGAAAAACAACTATCATTTTTACTCGGAATCAATGAATTCCTTTGTTCTGGAACTCCTGTCGCTGGAAAGCGACCTGCACAAGGCCCTGGAGCGGGACGAACTGGTGCTCTACTACCAGCCGAAGGTGGATGCAGCAACAAGAATGGTCAAGGGGGTAGAAGCGCTGATACGCTGGAAACATCCCGATAAGGGCTTGATTCCGCCCATGCAGTTTATTCCCCTGGCCGAAACAAGCGGCCTCATCATACCCATCGGAGAGTTTGTGATACGCACCGTCTGTAGGCAAATAAAAGCATGGCAGGAAGCCGGTTACAAACAGACGAATATTGCCCTAAACGTATCGGGCCGACAGTTTGACCAACAGAGCCTGATAGAAATTGTTAAGGAGGCATTACAGGATGCCATGATTTCTCCGCAGTGCCTGGAGTTGGAAATAACGGAAAGCATTATCATGCGGAACCCGGAGAAGGCTATTCGGATCCTGACTGAACTAAAAGCGATGGGGATACAGATAGCGATTGATGATTTCGGCACGGGATATTCATCTTTGAACTATTTGAAACGGCTGCCGCTGGATTTTTTGAAGATAGATCAGTCCTTTGTCAAGGGCCTGGCGTCCGACCCCAACGATCAGGCAATCGTCAGGGCGACGATCGCGATGGCGCACAGCCTGAATTTGAAGACTATTGCCGAAGGTGTGGAGACAGAGGAGCAGTTGTCCTTCCTGCAGGAACATGGATGCGACGAAATCCAGGGCTACCTGTTCAGCCGGCCTTTGCCGGCAGAGGAAATCCCGGGGATATTGGCAAAGGGATGCCTATAGACCAGCAAGGAATTTACGCTGACAGTGAAGATGAATTCCTTCTGGGAAACATTGAGGATCATAGATTCTGCAACACTATTAGATACTACAGTCCGAATAAGCGTCATTCTGCAACTGCGCAGCGGTATGACACTTATTCGAAAGGTGCAAAGTCTGCGAAAAAAGGCTTGACAGATTTTTCACGTGTGCTACAAAGCTATAATACGTAACATGGTGAGTGAAGATGTCTGAATTGGTGCGTTTCGGCGTTTCCCTGGAAAAATCCCTCCTGGACAGATTTAAGCCTGTTCAATAATTCAATTTCAGGACCGGGCTTTTCTTTCCGGTCGTGAGGTAGTCAAAGATAATGTCCTGGGTGAGGACGATATCATGTTCAACGGCATGGATGGTCACGTTGTCAATTCCCTTGTAAAAGTTGGTTTCTTCCATGCGGTACCTGTTTTCTTTCAACAGACCGAAGGTTCTTTCGATCCCGGTGCGGAGAGGTTTCAGTTTTTGATAAATGGCGTTGTGCGGTAACGCCGGTCCAAATTTTCGATATCCGGTGGAAAAGTACGTATAGCAGGTGTATCCATGCTTGTATTGTTCTTTGTCATAATCACACGGAAAAAGGATTGGTTGTTCTTCTTTTCTGCACGCCTTGAAGCAGGCATATTTCGTTCTCCGGTGCTCATACTCAATGCCTCTTGGCTTCAGGGAGACACCCCATGGACAGAGCGGAAATCCGTCCGTCGTGAATCCCTTGGGATAAACCATCTTCTTGCGGATGATGATCGGAATGATGTCGAAGTGTTCATAGATATCCTGGTGAATCTCCTCGGCGTCGTATCCTCTGTCCAGAATGATGTAAGCGAATAGAAGATCGGGATAGCGCCCCTTCAGTTCATCGAGCAGGGAAAGAATAGCCTTCTGATCGTACACGCTGGCCGCGGTAATAATGGTTGCCATGGGGACGCCGTTGACGGTTCTGAGGCTGTGGGCCTTGTGGCCCACGGGATATTTGTGAGAATGATGCCCTTTCCCGAAGGCGACGCTCTCGTCCTTGAACCGCCAGTGCCCTTGGTCATCCTTTTCACCCTTGGTAGAACCGCAGGTGATCAGGAACATGGAATCGGCAACCAGGATGATTCCCTTCTTCCTATGCTTCGGGAGATCTGGAATCTCCGGCTCCAGCAGACCCAGAGAATGGGCCTTGAGAACGAACCGCTTGTGGATTTCCACAAAACCCTCCGGCCCGAGACGTTTTCTCAAGGTATTGAAGGTGTTGTGGGCCGGCTGAATATCGTTGGTGACGAACCGGTATAGATCGTTCTTTTTGAGAACCTCAGCCAACTGCCGGTCCGACAGGATGCGTTCTTTGATTTTGATGATTCGCGCCAGAATCAGGAAAACGTTGTAGCCTTTCGGACCGATACCGGCGTAACAATCGACTACTGGGGAGATGGAATCCATGTCGATGGCGGAAAAGTAGGCGATGAAACCCTTCTCCTGTTTCGTCAGATCATTGAAATTACGAGCAAGTCCCGGAAGCGGAAGTTGGAAATCGACCATAATCTGCCCCTCCTGTTCAATACTGGTGTTCAATATTGAGGAGGAGCATAAACGGATTAAGATATAAAGGGAATTTCTAAATTTCCCTGATTTTCAAAGAGCGGGAAACGTAAATATTTTGAGTTAAGTTACCCTCTAAAACGCAACAAATTTGAGTTAACTTTTCTCCAAATATTGACTTTCCGACGATTGATCCCTCGGAAATGCAGCAAATTTGAGTTAACTTCGCTTTTTAACATTTGTAAGTAATAGTAATTATTAAACTAAAACAGTATTGAACAGGCTTGATTTGATGTCCTGATCCGGGAAAAACAGTATACCAACCGCTCGGAGGCCCTGCGGGACCTGATCCGCCGGGAGCTGGTCCAGAGGGAGTGGCAGAGGGGGAGCGATGTGGCCGGCGCCATCACCCTCATTTACGACCATCATAAAAGGGACGTCATGAGCAGGGTGACGGACACCCAGCACGCGTTCCAGGAGGCAATCATTTCCACCCAGCATATCCACCTCGATCACCATAACTGCCTGGAGATCGTGGCCGCCCGGGGGAAAGCGGAGGAGGTCAGGAAACTGGCCGATGCGCTCCGGTCGATCAAGGGGGTCCGCCACGCGACCCTGAGCATGTCCAGTACGGGCCGGGAGATCGAGTAACGGTAGTATTTTTTTAGACAGTCGTGTTACGAATCAGTGTTTCATGTCATTCTAAAGAGGAAGAAGAACCAACATGCACATGGCAGATGCCTTACTCTCCCCCGCCGTGGGGACGACACTGTGGGCCGGATCGGTCGCGGCGGGGGGGTATGCTTCTATGAAGCTGAAGGAACGGATCGACGATCGAACAATTCCCCTGATGGGGGTCCTCGGCGCATTTATCTTTGCGGTGCAGATGGTCAATTTCACGATCCCTGGGACGGGGTCGAGCGGGCACCTGGGCGGCGGGATGATTCTCGCCATCCTCCTGGGTTCGCATGCGGCCTTTCTGGTCATGGCCTCGGTTCTGACGGTTCAGGCGCTCTTCTTCGCTGACGGAGGACTGTTGGCCCTCGGCTGCAATATATGGAACCTGGGCGTCACTCCCTGCTATCTCGTCTACCCGTTCATCTATAAATCAATGGTTGGAGGCAGCAAAAATCCCGGGCGGATCCTTGTCGTTTCTATTGTAAGCGTTGTCGCGGCATTGCAGCTCGGAGCCTTTTCCGTTGTCATGGAAACTCTCCTTTCCGGTAAGAGTGAATTGCCCTTCAGCGCCTTTGTTCTGATGATGCAACCGATACACTTGGCTATCGGCATCGTGGAGGGGTTTGTAACCGCCGGCGTCATCAATTATGTGCGCAGCGCCAGACCGGAGATCCTCGAGAGCATGGCTGCGTCACGACCCATTGGCAGGGAAGTTTCGCTGAAGAAGGTCCTGGCGACATTCGCGTTGCTGGCTGTCATCACCGGCGGGGTTCTCTCGTGGTTCGCTTCAACGCATCCGGACGGCCTGGAATGGTCCATCGAGAAAGTCACCGGCAAGGGCGAGTTGCCGCAGCATGAGAATGGAGTTGCCGCGGTCTTCAAGGGTTTCCAGGAAAAGACAGCCTTCCTTCCCGATTACGGCTTCAAACCGGCAGAAAATGAGTTAAAAAAAGAAAAAGAAGCCCCCCCTCCCTGGCCGGGAATCGAGGCCGGCACATCCGTTGCGGGTATCATAGGCGCTGCCATCGTCCTGGGTATGATCGTCCTGATCGGCATGGGTATCAGGGTTGTCGGGCGAAGGCAAATATAATGACCTTCGATGAGAAATATTTCGATATCGGCCGACTGGACCGGCTCTCGTACGGGGAGACCTTCGTGCACCGTCTTGACCCGCGCGCCAAGGTGATCGGCACGATGCTGTTTCTGCTTACCGTCGTTTCCTTTTCCAAGTATGAGATCGCGGCGCTGGCCCCGTTTTTCCTGTACCCCATGCTGCTCGTCACCGTCGGCGAAATCCCCGTCCGTTTCATCATCAAAAAGATGATCGTCGTTTCACCTTTCGCGATTTTTATCGGGATCTTTAACCCGATACTGGACACGAGGACGGCGGCCGTCATCCTTGGTGTCTCCGTCTCGACAGGATGGGTCTCTTTTCTTTCGATTCTCCTGAAGTTTACGCTCACGATCAGCGTGGCGCTTCTTCTCATCGCGACCACATCGTTTTCCGGCGTCTGTCATGCCCTCAGGCGGCTTGGCTTTCCGGCTCTCTTTGTTTCGCAACTCCTGTTCCTGTATCGTTATCTCTTTGTCCTGATGGAGGAGACGATGCGGATCATCCGCGCCCGGGACATGCGGTCGTTCGGGAAGCGCGGCACGGGGCTCCGGGTGTTCGTGCGTCTGATCGGGATTCTTTTTCTTCGAACCGTGGATCGTGCGGAGAGGATTTACTACGCCATGCTCTCCCGGGGGTTTGCCGGAGATATGCCCGCTCTGAAACGGTCCCGCATGGTATTGCGCGATCTGGCATACCTGTCGGTGATGATTGCCTGTCTTTGGGTTTTCCGTTTCTTCCCCATCACCGAAGGAATCGGTCGCCGCGTGCAGGAGCTGCTTCGATGAGCCATCACATTGTCGAATTCAAAGACGTTTTCTTCCGTTATCCCGATGGGACCCAGGCGCTCGGGGGGATCAATTTCCGGATCACCCACGGCGAATCCGTCGGCGTCGTCGGCGCCAACGGCGCAGGCAAATCGACGCTCCTCCAGCACATGAACGGCTACCTGATGCCGGCCTCCGGAACGGTCACCATCGGCGATCTTCGCCTTACAAAAAGGACGAGGCAGGAGATCCGCAGGAAGGTCGGCATCGTATTTCAAAATCCCGATGACCAGCTTTTCATGCCGACCGTTTTCGACGACGTCGCCTTCGGTCCCCTGAATCTCGGCATGGATGAGGCGTCGGTGAGGGAGCGGGTCAACAAAGCGTTATGCATGGTCAACAGCCTTGCCCTTCGGGATAAACCGCCGCATCACCTCTCCTGCGGCCAGAAGAGCGCGGTCGCCATCGCGGCGGTCATGGCGATGGAGCCGGATATCCTCGCGATGGACGAACCCGCCGCGAACCTTGACCCCAAATCGAGGCGATCGCTGATTACCCTACTCAAGACATTTAAGCACTCCAAGATCATCGCCTCTCACGACCTCGACCTGATCCTCGACGTCTGCGGGCGCTGCATCGTGATCGGTGACGGCGTCGTGGTCGCAGATGGCCCCTCTAGCGAGATCCTCTCGGACAGAGCGCTGCTCGAAGAAAACAGTTTGGAGCTTCCGCTGTCGCTTCAGAGGAGATGAACAGGGGTTTTATTCTATTGAAATACCTTCTGTTCTTGTGTTAAGGAAAGCTAAAATTCATGGGTTGGTGGGTTGACATGAGTCTGGGAAAGATGCTTTCGGAAAGCGCCGAGCGCTACAAGGATCATTGGGCAGTCATCCAGGGCGAGACGCGGATCACCTATCGGGAACTGAACCGGGCCGCGTGCGCCCTGGGGAACCATCTGCGGTCGCTCGGCCTCGGGAAGGGGGACAAGGTGGCCCTGATGCTCCCCAACTGTCCGGAGTTTGTCATCGCCTATTTCGCCGTCCAGAAGATCGGCGGCGTCGCCGTAACCCTCAACGTCCAGTCCACGCCATACGAGCTGCTCCACCTTCTTGGCAACAGCGACTCGCAGTGCCTGATCACCCAGGGGGCGCTGGCGAAACGCTTCGAGGAGATTCAAGACAAACTCCCCCTCTGCCGACACCTCATCACAACAAACGGGCCGGAGGAGGATTCGCTTTTCCGGGAGATCATCGCCAAAGGCCCCTTCACGGAAGAAATCCCGGAGATGGCCGCCGCCGACCCCGCCGTCATGATCTACACCGCGGGACTTACAGGGAAGCCCCTCGGCGCCGTCCTCACCCATCGCAACCTCCTCACCCAGTCGGTGCTCCTCCGGACGATCTGCAACCGGGATGAAAAGGACATCGGGCTTGCCGTCATCCCGTTTTTTCACTCCTTCGGCGCGGTCGCGAACATGATCGCGCCGCTTCGGATCGGCGCCGCCGTGGTCCTGATGGAACGCTTCACCCTCGACGCGATCTTCACAGCGATTGAGAAGGAAAAAATCACATACATCGCCGCCGTACCAAGGCTTTTCCTCGGCATGCTGTTCCATGAGGGTTCCGAAAAATACCGGACCGACTCCCTGCAGGTATGCATCACGGGCGGGGCGGCGATGCCCCCGGACTTCATCCCCGTCTTCGAGCAGCGGTTCGGCGTCAAGATCATGGAGGGCTACGGCCTGACCGAGGCGTCGCCGGTTTCCTCTTTCAGCCGTCTCGACATGCCCCAGAAACCGGGCTCCATCGGCATCCCCATCCCCGGCGTCGAGGCGAAAATCGTCGACGAGACCGGTATTGAGGTCCCGCGGGAAACCGTCGGCGAACTCATCCTGAAGGGTGAGAACATCATGAAGGGATATTACAAGGATCAAGCGATGACCGACCAGGTCCTGAAGGACGGCTGGCTCTACACGAGCGATCTCGGCCGGATGGACGCGGAGGGTTATATATTCCTCACCGGTCGGAAAAAGCGGATGATCATCACCAGCGGCTTCAATGTCTATCCCCGGGAGATCGAGATCGTCCTTTGCCTCCATCCCGCCGTCCAGGCGGCAAGGATCGAAGGCAAGGAGGACCTGCTCCGCGGGGAGATCGTCAGGGCGATCATCGTGAAGAAACCCGGCGTGGAGATCGAGGAAAGGGAACTGCTCAGGCATTGCCGGACCTATCTTTCCTCGTACAAGGTCCCGCGGGAGATCGAATTCGTAGAAACGATGGGAGAATAAGCATGGGAAAGATCCCCCAGAAACTGGAAGCGACGCTCGCGGATAAATATGCCGGCGCCCCCGTGGTGAAATACGGCCGTCGGGAACCCGATTTTTCTGCGGCGAGTGGGGAAAAAAGGCATTCTCCGAACCTCAGGAAAGTCGTCCTCGTCGAGGCCTGCCGGACGCCTTACGGCCGCTTCGGCGGGGCGCTCAAGGGATTTTCCGCGCCGGAACTCGGCGCCCTGGCCATCAAGGAGGTCCTCCGCAGGACGGACGGGAAGGTCAAACCGGCCGATGTGGATTATGTCTTCATGGGGCAGGTCGTCGCCGCCGGGACCGGCCAGGTCCCCAGTCGTCAGGCCACCATCCTGGCGGGTCTTCCCGAATCGGTCCCCAGCATCACCATCAACAAGGTCTGCTCCTCCGGGATCAAGACGATCGACCTCGCCTGCCAGATGATCCAGCTCGGACGCGCGGAGATCTGCATCGCCGGCGGCCAGGAGAGCATGACCAACGCCCCTTTCGGCCTGACGGAGATGCGCTGGGGGAGCCGGATGGGCCTCCCTTCGCGCCCCGTCCTGGACCTCATGGTGAACGACGGCCTCTGGTGCGCCTTCTACGACCGCCACATGGCGCTTCACGGATCGGAAGTCGCGGATGAATTCGGATTCAGCCGCGCGGATCAGGACGAGTGGGCCCTCCATTCGCAGCTCGCCGCCGTCGAGGCGATGAAGGCGGGCCGTCTGGATGATGAGATCTTTTCCGTCGAGATCCGGGAGGGGAAAAAGATCTCTGTGTTTGACAAAGATGAAGGTCCCCGGCCCGAAACGACGCTCGAAGGACTGGCCAAGCTGCCGCCGGTCTTCGGCCACAAGAGCACGGTCACGGGCGCGCCGGGGAGCGTCACCGCCGGGAACGCCCCGGGGGTGAACGACGGGGGGGATGTCTGCCTCCTGATGAGCGCCGAGCGGGCCGCCGAGCTGGGGATGACGCCTCTGTGCACGATCCTCGATTACGCGGAGGTCTCGCAGCCGCCGAAGGACATCGCCACGGTGCCGGGACTCGCCATCCGGCGGATCCTCGCCCGGAACGACCTGACTCTCGATCGGATCGACCTGATCGAGATCAACGAGGCCTTCGCCGCGGTCGTCCTCGTCAGCGCCCGGGCGATCCTGGGGATGACGAAGGAGGAGATGTTCGCGAAAGTGAACGTGAACGGGAGCGCCATCGCCTACGGCCACCCGATTGGGGCGACGGGGGCGAGGATCCTGATGACCCTCGCCTACGAACTCAAACGGCGGGGCGGGGGGCTGGGGGTCTGCGGCATCTGTTCCGGCGCCGCCCAGGGGGACGCGATGCTGATCCGGGTATAGAATCATGGGGTCAATCATGGGGTCAGGTCTTTAAATTTAGCGTTTTTCTGGCAAACGCTAAATTTAAAGACCTGACCCCAGCTACTTGGGAAAGGAGATTTCTGCGGATGAGAGATGTGGTGATCGTAAGCGGGGCAAGGACCGCCGTGGGCAGTTTCGGCGGGGGGCTCAAGGATGTCCGGGCGGTCGATCTGGGCGCCCTGGTCATAAAAGAAGCGATCCGGAGGGCGCGCATCAGGCCGGACCTGAACGCCGCCATCCGCGCCTGCCGTCCCGATCTCTTCAAAGACCTGGAAAAAACCGAGCTCCGGAAGAAGTTTGACGATTATCCCGAGACGTTCGCACCGATCTATTTCGATGAATGCATCATGGGAAACGTTCTTCAGGCGGGTCTTGGCCAGAACCCGGGTCGCCAGTCGAGCATCTACGCAGGCCTTCCCGAGGAAACGAATGCGATCACCGTCAATATGGTCTGCGCCTCGGGGATGAAGGCGATCGCGCTCGCCGCCCAGGCCATCCGGGCCGGGGATGCGGAGGCCGTCGTCGCGGGCGGAATGGAGAGCATGTCGAGCGCCCCCTTCGCCCTTCCCGACGCCCGCTGGGGATACCGGATGAGCATGCCCTTCGGGAAGATCACCGACCTCGTGGTTTTCGACGGTCTTTATGAGATCTTCAACGGCTACCACATGGGGTTCACCGCCGAGAACATCGCCGCCCGCTGCGGGATCACCCGCCGGGAGCAGGATGAGCTGGCGCTGCTCAGCCACCAGCGGGCCAGGGCCGCCATCGAAAGCGGCGCCGTGGACGACGAGATCGTCCCCGTGATCATCCCCCAGAAAAAAGGGGAAGCGCTGGTCTTCAAAATCGACGAACGGCCGATGGACACCTCGCTCGAGAAGATGGCCAAACTCGCACCGGCCTTCAAGAAGGAAGGCGGAACGGTCACCGCGGGAAACGCTTCGGGGATCAATGACGGGGCGGCTGCGGTCGTCGTCATGGCCGAAGACAGGGCAAGAGAGCTCGGCCTCAAACCCCTCGCCCGGATCAAGGGTTATGCTGCGGGCGGCGTCGATCCCGCCTACATGGGGCTGGGACCGATTCCGGCGACGCGGAAGCTCCTTGGGAAATTGGGTCTGACCATAAAGGATATCGACATTGTCGAACTGAACGAGGCCTTTGCCGTCCAGGCCATCGCCTGCCTGCGGGAATTGGGGATCGATCTCGATCGATGCAACCTCAACGGGAGCGGCATCTCCATCGGCCACCCCATCGGCTGCACCGGCGCCCGGATCACATACAGCCTCGCCATGCAGATGCAGAAGAAGGACCACAACCTCGGGCTCGCCACGCTCTGCATCGGTGGCGGCCAGGGGATGGCAATCGTCCTCGAACGGGTTTGAACGGTTCCTAAATGAAGGAGGCGCCCGATGAATTTCGCACCCACGAACGAACAGAAGATGGTACGGGAGATGGTCCGGAAATTCGCGGAAATGCGCATCAAGCCGATCGCCGCGGAACTGGACAGGACACACCGGCATCCCGAAGAGATCTGCCGAGAACTGGGTGAGCTTGGACTCATGGGGATCGCCGTACCTACGGAATACGGCGGCGCCGGGATGGACAATGTGACTTACGTCATGGCGCTCATCGAGATCTCGGAAGCCTGCGCAAGCTGCGGCGTCATCACCTCGGTGAACAACAGCCTTTATGGCTATCCCGTAAAGACCTTCGGGACGGAGGAGCAGAAGAAGAGATTTCTTGCCCCCGTTGCCGGCGGCAAGGTAGAGGGCTGCTATGCCCTCACCGAATCCACCGCCGGCTCCGACGCCGCCGCCCTGAAATGTCGGGCGGAGCTCAAGGGCGATAGGTATATCGTCAGCGGCGTGAAGAACTTCATCACCAGCGGCAACGTCGCCCGTTACTGCGTCTTGGCGGCGACGACCGACCCCGCCCGGGGGTACAAAGGGATCATCAACCTTATCGTCGATCTGAAGAATACCCCGGGGTTTCGGGTAGGAAAGGTCGAGGAAAAGATGGGGATCCTGGCCTCCGGAACGGCGGAGCTGGTCTTCGAGGACGCCGAAGTCCCGGCGGATAACCTCCTCGGGAAGCCGGGCCAGGGGTTCCGGCAGATGCTCTCCAGCCTCGACGCAGGGCGGATCGGGATCGGCGCCCAGGCTTGCGGGATCGGCAAGGCGGCCCTTTCCGACGCCATCGAATACGCCAAGGAGCGGATCCAGTTCGGCAAGCCGATCGCCACCTTTCAGGCGATCCAGTTCAAGCTCGCGGACATGGCGACCGAACTCGACGCGGCGGAGCTGATGCTCCTGCGGGCCGCGTGGATCGAGGACAACGGCCTCGACTTCGAGAAAGAGGCGGCGATGGCCAAGTACTACGCCTCCGACGCGGCGATGCGGGCGGCGATCGAAGGGGTCCAGATTTTCGGCGGCAGCGGCTACATGAAGGATTACCCCGCCGAGCGCCACATGCGCGACGCCAAGATCTGCCAGATCTACGAGGGGACGAACGAGATCCAGCGGATCGTCGTGGCCAGGAAGCTCATTGGTTTGCGGTAGTGACCGCTGTTTGTTGTTTACTTCTCTGCCCGTTGCTGAAAATGAATCGTCTTAATGATACCGCTTTTGAAGAATCTCCAGAAAATGCGGTTCCATGGCATCCAAGCCCCCAAGCAAAACATCCGTCTCCTGCGAGGACATATAGCCTTTCTCGTGCAGGAACCGATAGAAAAGTTTCAGGGAGGGAGGCCAATAGAGGAACTCCGTTGGCTTGCATATAACCTTCCTCAGCAGAAAATCCTCGAAAAACTCGATGAGGTATTGAGCAGGCACGGACTTGAGCAGCACGAGATCGTCATGCAGGTAGCGGTAGATGAAGGTGATATAGATCTCAGGGCAGTGGGCGTACTCTTCGGGATTGTCTTGAAATCCTTTGTCGATCAGCCATTTCTTGAATAGTTTTACGCTGTCCTCCTCAATGGACAGGGCCAGCGCCTCGAAGGTGCCGTAGTCGCTCCCCTGCCGTATGTGATCGTCCAGCTCCCCGATCTTTCCGATGAGGCAACGATCCTCCTCATCCGGCGGAATGGCCGCATCTGCTTGGAAATGAATCCGTCCGTAATCAAAGGGCGGGATCAAGTAGCTGACCTCTTTTCTCATGTACATGAACATGGAGGGCGGTTCCGGCTGCATCTCCTCGGGGAAAAGATGAATCTGTCGCTCAATCATTTCTCTGATGTAACGGTCTCTCTCTTCGCTGTCCAGATTCAGGACCTTGCCGGCGCCTGCTTTGGCACTTTCCATCCAGCGGGAATATTCTGGCTGGTCGCTCTTCTGTCTGCTGACGGCCAGATTCCACAGAGAGGACGCCAGTTCCATCCTCCGGTTCAGTTCTTCGAGACTTTCCGCATTCTTTTCCATAAGCGGCTTGGCATACTCCATTAAGGCCTGCGACGAGGATATGGCGATAAACCCTTTGGGCGGCTCCATGTGCGAGATCGGCGGCCGTTCAAATATCCGAGCAGATGCCTTATCCAAGCGAGTTTTCCGCTTCTGCCTCACCTTTGCCCTGGCTTTTGCCTGCCGCTTCATGATTTCAATTTTGTTTTTCTTCATAGGGATGTATTCGTCTTTTAAGAATAACTGTTGCCGCACCATAGATTTGTCCCTCAAGCGCAGACCATCCTCCATGTTCAATATCTTCCGAATTACCCAGTTTGCTCGTCCACAGGCCTGAACCAAGCTGCCTTGCCGCGTGAGCCGGCTTTCCATCGGACGAAATATAGATGGCTACTTTCTCAAATCCATCCTCGTGGCCGGCCTCTTGACACTGGGTAAAGCCCAAGGTCTCAAACACCCCAACATATGCCTCTACGGTATAAACCCTGGGTATGTCATCCGGCCAGTAGCAAATATATTGAGGATCCGGTTCCCACCACGCAGACATATCGCCTGCCGCCCAGGCAATACAATTGTAATCCTTTTCAGGAGGGCTGGTTATTCTGTAACGTGAGTACAATAATGTCGGGAATGCCCTCTCAATTTGCTGCCTACTCATGCAATAAACCTTGCTCCTTGCCCCATAGCAACCAATCTTTAGTCATAGCTCTTATTTTCCCCCTGTGTTCAAGCGGAACGGGATCTTCACCCGTGATCGACTTCAATGCCCATAACCAATGCCCGGGCTCTTTTTTCATTTCCTTGAGAATCAGAGGAACCACAAAGGAACCCATACCGATAATTTGCTGATATGCCGGGTGCATGACAATATCCGATAGGGATGGAAGAAATGCGGTCTCCGCTTCCCATTGAGATTTCAGACGACTAAATTTCATCTGAGGGAACAGGAATTCCCTCGAAATCGGGACAAAATAATCCAGGATGAAATCTTCATAGGCTCTTGACAACGTATCAGATTCTTCACCTAAGGCCGTGGCGGAGATGGATATATCGGTAAAATACTTTGCGGACATTATCACTGCTTCATTCTGGCATGTATAGGTCATTTGAATAGCTCCATAGCTTTCATCGTCCTGCAGCACCGGAAGAAACCGGTCTACTCGACAAAAACACCTCGTTTTTAAAATCATGTAGTTCTTCGAATTTATTCCAGATATCTTCTTCATTGCCGGAATAACTTGTTTCTTTAAATACATCTATATCGAAAATGAAAGGGAGTCTTTGTACCCCCGGTTCCGGGGCTTCCATCGTTTGATTAATAACGGCCACAGTTTCGATATCCGGCTTTGGTATAACGAGCCTCATAAAGAAATGTGCCAACGCTTGCGGAAGTTCGGGGGCAACTTCCGGTACGGTTAATACATATTCTTTAAAATCTTTCATAGGCAGGGGTATTTCTATTCGATTAATGTATCTTAGCGCAATCCGGGTAATTTTTAATGGCTTCGCAATTTTAACATAAATTCCCCATAGTTCGCGTCCTTCTGAGCGAAATGCATTCCAGTCGCTGTACGGCTTTAATTTATTGAAAGAGAAACCGTTTAATCTGGATTGGACGACTTTTTTTTCAACCGGTGAACGGAAAAGATACCCCGTCTGACTTGTTTCAGGCTTTTCAACGGAAGCGCCGTTCCGATCAAATCTGATGCCTGCGGAAAACTCCGTTCGGTGCTGTTTTTCAGGGTAACGCGTCTTAATCGTGTCATAAACCATCTCTAATGTATCCAGAGTCGCATCTTTGGGCAGTTCAACTCGGATATCTAAAATAGCCTCCACAATCGGGGCATTAGGGAATATAGTGTATTGGCTCAAGACGTTTCTCCCTGATTATGGACGGGTTCACTGGGTTTCATTTATTACATTTACCATAAATACGCCGCGGTTTCTACAAATGATATCAAAACAAGAAGAAGACCTGTCAGGAGCACGTGATATGTCCGGTTTATAGCACGTAATCTGTCCGGTTTGTTAGAGTCACCGTTGGAGGTGGCG
>MICN01000043.1 GCA_001829875.1 Syntrophus sp. GWC2_56_31 | reverse complement strand
CCGCCAGGAGATCGTCCGTCTTGCGCAACCTCGCCGACAGTGCGTTGAGAATAGCGCGGACGGCGTTATCATTATTGAGTAAGAAGGAAAGAAAATCATTGCGATTGAGGGCATAGAGGCGGGAATCCTCCAACGCCACTGCATCGGCTGAGCGAGGTTGGCCGTCCAGCAGCGCCATCTCTCCCAGGAACTCTCCCTGCCCAAGAATAGCAAGGGTCATCTTTTCCATACGTCTGGACAGGGAGATTTTTATCCGACCTTGCATGATGATATACAGCGCCGTTCCTTCATCGCCTTGTCGGAAAAGGTTCTCGCCCTTCTCGATGCCTTCCCGTCGCAGCAGGCTCGCCAGATTCTGCAGATCAGTCTCGGAAAGGGACGCGAATAACGGGACTTTCTTCAGTACGGTCTTGAGTGCAGTAATAGGCGTCATCAACGGGCCCCGGTCTCTGTGATATCCATCTCACAATAAGCGTGAAGTACTTCACATAGTTAGGCGAGATATTGCTTGACCTTATGATAATCGATCTATACTTTATAGGCAAGAGAAATTGACAGCGAAATGATAAATGAGCAGGAGGTATAATCATGAAGATCGGAAATAAGCGAGATTCTCGTGGTTTTACAATAGTTGAAGCCGCAGTTGCCATTTTCATGCTTGTAGTTGCCTTCATGGGGGTCGCTTCTACGACGGTTATGGTCGTAAACGGGAATGCGATCAGTAAGATGTCTACCACTGCGTCCGCTTTGGCAAGCGCTAAAATGGAAGATCTGAAATCCAAGTCCTTTACCGATGCCAATCTTGCTGCGGGTTCTCATGCGGATGCCGAAAACCCTCTCCAGGGGTTTTATACGCGCTCCTGGAGCGTGACGGATGTCATGGATGCGTCAGGGATGGGTGTGTCTTATAAAACCATCTCATTAACGGTGACATGGAACGGACAGAACAGTTCCAGAAGCATGTCTTTGAGTACCCTGAAGACAAATTCAAGTTAACGCGAGGAGTGTTTATATGCGAAAAGACAGACGAACAATAAGCGGTTTCACCTTGGTAGAGTTGATTACCTCCATGGCGATCGGTATGATCGTTCTTTCGGCGCTTTACAGCGTCTTTATCATGCAAAACCGGACATTGTCCACCCAGGAACAGATAGCGGAGATACAGCAGACTGCGCGTATTGGCATGGATATCATGCTGCGGGACATACGGATGGCCGGTTATAATCCATCGAAAACAACCTCCTGGATCAGCGGAACGAAACCTGGGCTGACCAATGCTACGGCAGATTCCTTGAGTTTTGTCTCCGATCTCAATGCCGATGCCGATACCACTGCCGCAGAGGTCAACCCTGAAGAGAACGTGACCTATGACAGAGTCGATGACGGCGGCATCTCTTGTCTGCGCAGGACGGTGAACGGCGCCGGGAACTCCCTCGTTGAAAACATGGAATCCTTGACCTTTGTTTATTACGATGAGGCCGGCAACACGTTATCGTTACCGGCTTCATTGTCGGATGTCCGGAAGATTCAGGTGACAATCACGGCAAAAACTGCGTTGCCGGATAATGCTTATGTGGATCCGATTCTAGGCGATCATTATCGGCGGTATAGCCTGACGTCTCAGGTCACGCCGAGGAACTTAGGCTTATGAGCGATGAAATCGGATAGTTTATCCAGGCAGAATGGAATGGTTCTTGTAGTGAGTTTGGTGCTGCTTTCGGTCATGCTCGTCATTGCCTTCAGCGCCATTATGATGACCTCCACGGACCTGAAGATGACCGGCCATTTCAGGTCGAATAAAAAAGCTTTTTATTTCGCCGAGGCAGGACTGGAAGAGGCGAAGGCCCGAATGCGTGTGGGCGCCGCCAATCCAATTGCCGATAATCATCCGACGCAGACTTCCTGGGCGGCCTACATCGGTTCGGAGAATAAAGCGCAACAGAAAGGGTATAACAGCGGCAACGCTATGCATATCCGTGTGTCCAGCGACCAGGCTGACATGGGCTATGTGGTGAGGATCGTCCACCAAACTGACGGCGCCGGCGGCATCCTCTACTGGGGGGATGCCAATAAGAATGGCGTCAATGAACGCACGACGTCATACGGACCTGCCATGCGGAATATCTACCTTGTGAGCAGCGAAGGAACCTATGCCGGGTCGAGCAGGGTCATTGAGGCGGAAATAGCGAAATTGCCCCCCGTCAATGTACCGGCGGCCCTCAGCGTGAATGCTTCGACGACAGTGAAAGGGTCGAGCACCCATATTATCGGAACGGATGCCTGCGGAGGGAACGACTTACCCGGAATTTCGAGCTCCAATTCCCCCGGATCGATTATCTTAAGCGGCGATCCGAACATTGAGGGTGTAGGTGTACCGGCAATTGCCTACAACGGAACTGTGATAGATGTTCAGAACCTTATTAACACATATAAAAAAACGGCCAATTTCACATATACAGTGAGCAACGCGACACATACGGCCTCGACAACGCCCGGTCCCGGTGATAACTGGGGAACGCCGACTGCGGGCGCTACTTCGCAATCTCCCTCCTCCTGCAGCGTTCGAAACATCGTCTATTACAATACGGGAGGTACGGGAATACAGCTTAGCGGCGGCGTTTCCGGTTGCGGCATGCTGCTCGTCGAGGGGGATCTTAAATTGTCGGGAAATTTTTCCTGGTATGGTCCGATCATAACGACCGGTTCTTTGAGTATATTGGGAGGCGGGAATAAGAATATTACCGGGGGCATACTTTCCGGCGGCTCCACCACCAATGCCGAGGATGCCATTGGGGGGAATACCAATATCGTCTATTGCAGCCAAGCCATGAACAGTCAGACGGACTCCATGTCCATACAGATTCTGAGTTGGATGGATAAATCCTCTCAATAAGTACAATTCCATTGCCATTATCCGGTGGATAAGATACAAGAAAACCGGTATTAAGGAGAAGGCGATGGATTTCAGGAAACTATTCAAGAACATGTCCATGGAAAACAAGGGGCTCTACCACAAGCTCTCCATCATCTTTGCGTTCTTTTTCCTTATCCCCCTGCTGGGTTTCGCCTACTTTGCCGTCAAGTATGATCTTCTGCAAGACAACGCGACACCTTTGTTTGCCCTGGTCTTTCTGATTTCTTCCCTGGTCGGATATACCATCATCCGGAGGATATTTGATCAAATCCTTGTCACGTCGAAAAGCATGAAGGAGACGGTTGCGAAGGATATTAAAATATCGGAGCCGCTGGATACGGCGAGCGAACTCCAGGGGATCGCCCAGTCCTTTCATGCGATTCAAACGGAGCTCCTCAGCAGTTTCCATAATCTGGACAGGCGCGTCTCGCAGATTTCCACCCTGAAAGAGCTCTCGGACCTCTGTTACGTCACCTTCGATGCGGAAGACCTCTTGTATATTACCCTGGAGCGGGCGCTGAAACTGATAAATGCCGACATCGGCTCCGTGCTCATTTTAGATCAGCCGAAGCGGGAGGCATTTATCCTGCAAGCCAACATCGGTTTGGGGTCGCACCTGCAGAAAGGGGAGAGGATCGCCTTTGCGGACAGCATCGCCAAATACGCCGTGATCAACAAGACCCCCTTGCTCGTTGAAGACATCGAGAAGGATATCCGCTTCGGGCGGTCCAACCGTTCCCACTATGGGACAAAGTCCGTTCTCTGCATGCCGCTCAAAGGGATCAACGAGGTCATCGGCGTCTTGACTTTCTCACGCCGCGATTCGGCTCTCCCCTTTACCCAGGATGACGCGGATGTCCTGAGCCCTCTTCTGAGCAGCGCCGCCTTCACTTACGACAATTTGGGTCTGATAAAAAAGAATGAGGCGAAGGATCTGCACCTCAAGGCGCTGGATGAAGTGCATCATCTCCTGAGCTCCAGCCTTTCTGGCAGCGAAGTACTGAGCGCGATTCTGAAACAGATCCAGTCGGATATCTCCTGCGAACTGGTCATGGTTCTGCTCGAGAGTGAAAATAACCCCGAGAATTTGAGTGTGGTTGATTTTCTGACGGACCTGCCCACCACGCTTTCGAGACATGCAGAGTACCCGTATGCAGGCACCGCTATCGAACGGGTGATCAGGCAAGGGACGAGTTCGCTGATCAGCGAACCGAACGGCTGGACCCACCCGATTGAAGCGGCGCTTTTTGCCGACCATCACCTAAATTTTTGTTTTTTATCGCCCCTCAGGATGGACGGCATGGTCCGTGGGGTTCTGGCGTTGGGATTCCTGCAGCCGCACGCAATAACCGACGCCCAGGAGCGTCTCGAACGCCTGACCGATCTGGCGGCGCTGACCATAGAAAAGGGTTTGCTGTCGGCTTTCGTCGTGAAGCGGGAGCAGGAGATGGCCATCATCAAACAGATCGGCAGTCTGCTTGCCGCCTCGACATTCGATATGCAGGGAGTCATGGGACACACGTTGGATCTCATCCGGGCGACTCTCGATGTGGAGGCGGGGTCCCTGCTGCTTCTGGATAAGGGCGATCTCGTCTTCAATGTGGCTTTCAATGTCGATGATTCGATTACTATGGACTTGCTCCGGACGATAAAGCTTAAGTTGGGACAGGGGATCGCAGGGTATTGTGCAGCCCGCGGCGAACCGATCATAGTGCGAAATGCCAGAGAGTCAAAACAATTCTCCCCCGAATTCGACCGCATTACCGGGTTTCATACCCGTTCGGTGCTCTGCGTCCCTCTTATCTCCCAGGGCCAGGTCGTCGGAGTCATTGAGGTCATCAACAAACGGGGTGGGGACTTCAACGAAAGCGATATGCGTCTCATGCAATCCATCGCGACCTCCGTGAGCATTGCCCTGGAGAATGCGCGGCTCTACCAGGAAACCCTTCTGATGGCCGAAAACGAACGCGGGATCAGGAACATGTTCCAGAAGTTCGTTCCCAAAGAAATCGTGGACAAGATCACGCACGATACGAATGGTGAAAAACCGGTCATCGATGAGCTAAAGACCCTGACCTTGATGAATATTGACCTCCGCGGTTTCTCGCTCCTTGCACGGGAGCTGGGTCCGCATAAGACGGTAGCCGTGCTGAACCATTTCTTCGGCATCATGGGGGGAATCGTCTTCAAGCACCTGGGGATCGTGGATAAGTATCTGGGGGATGGGTTCCTGGCACTGTTCGGGGCGCCCGTTTCCGATGGTCGCGACGCGGATCACGCCATTGCCGCGGCCCTGGAGATGAAGGCGGCTATCGGATCGATCAATGATTATTTTTCGGGTGAGATCGTGAAACCCCTGGCCATCGGTATCAGCATCCATACCGGTGAAGCCGTCGTCGGCAATATCGGTTTTGAAAAGAAAATGGACTATACGGTCATCGGCGATGCGGTGAACGTCGTTTTCAGCCTTCAGGATCTGACCAGGATCATACCAAACGGCATTGTCGTCAGCGAGAAGACGCTCCGGGCGCTCTCCAAAGCCCGCCCGAAGGTGCGGGAGATGGGTAGCTGCGACGCCGGACAGGGCCTGGAAGAACTGAAGACTTACGAGCTCATGGGATTGAAACCCTGATTTTTGTGTTCAGAGCTTGGTGATCTGAAATCCCTCCAGTTTGATCGCGACGGAGCGCTGGAGAAGTTCGATTGCAACGACGAAGAGCTCCTTTGCATAGTCCGTCTTGAGGACCAGCCCTTCGACCCCCTTGAAGGGACCGTCGATGATCCGAGCCGGTTCGCCGACCTTGGGGTACTGGAACTGCTGCACCTCCACCTTCGAGTGAACAATCCGCTGGATGGCGTCGATCGTGGCGTCGGGTATCGGGATCGGTTCCGAGCCCCGCGGTTTTCCGAGGATGCGGACGATGCCGAAGGTCTTCAGGACGTCCACCTTGATTTCGTTGTTCAAGAGGGGAAGCTCGACGAAGAGATACCCCGGGAACATGGCGATCATCATCTTCTTGCGGCGGTCGACCCGTTTGCTCCAGACCTCCATCTTGGGCAGGAAGGCGTGATAGGCCTTCTGGGTCAGACCAAGGTAGACTCGGTCTTCGTGGCGGCTTCGTGTATGGACGGCGTACCAGGACATGGGTCTCCTTTATAACAGCGGTTTGCTATTTTCAACAGTGAATTGACAATGGTATTGAAGATCAACGGCTTAACTCTTGCGGTCGGCGAGGGGGAGGAGCTTCTTCCCGCACGGGTCGCTTCGCTCCTCGGTCTTTCTGCGGAAGCGGTGAGCGGGCTCCGCGTGATTCGGCGATCGGTGGATGCGCGGCGCTCCCGCCCGCCCCGTTTCGTCTACCTTCTCGCCGTCCGCCTTCCGGACGGAACCCCCTTTGCTATCGATAAGACCACCGCCGGTGTGACCGTGATGGAGGAGCCGGATGCCCAGGTTGCCGGGGAAGACGGGCCTTCCGCAGCAGGCTCCCCTGCGCCGGACCGCAGACCGGTCGTCGTCGGCTGCGGGCCGGCGGGGCTTTTTTCTGCGCTGACCCTCGCCCGGAGAGGGATACCCGTTATCCTCCTGGAGCGGGGTAAGACCGTCTCGGACCGGCTCGGCGATGTCCGTTCGTTCTGGGAGAAGGGCATACTCGATCAGGGAAGCCATGTCCATTTCGGCGAGGGCGGGGCGGGGACCTTTTCCGACGGCAAACTGACCAGTCGAATCAAAAATCCATACACCGGCTTGGTCAAGCGGATCATGGTCGACATGGGGGCGCCCGCCGATATTCTGGTCGACGCCCGTCCTCACATCGGGACGGACCGGCTGCAGGGGGTCGTTGTCAACCTCCGCAACCGGCTTATCGAAATGGGCTGCGACATCCGTTTCGGGGCCCGGGCGACGGATTTCATCATCCACAGGGGGAGAATCGCCGGGGTTGTCGTCAACGGCTCCGACGAGATCCGGACGGGACACCTGATCCTGGCGACCGGTCAGTCCGCCGACGACACGTACACGGGGCTGGCGGAAAAAGGGGTCGCCCTGACGCCGAAGCCGTTCGCCATGGGGCTGCGCGTCGAACACCCCCAGGAGACCATCAACCGGATCCAGTACGGGCGCTGGGCCGGCCATCCGGACCTCCCCCCGGCGGATTATTTTCTCACGGCCGGCATCAAGACGACGGGTCGTTCGGTCTATTCCTTCTGCATGTGCCCGGGAGGGCTGGTGATCGGGTGCAGCGTCAGGGAGGGCGGTGTGATCACCAACGGGATGAGCCGTTTTTGCAGGGACAGTCCGTATGCCAACAGCGCCGTGGTGGTCAATGTCCGGATTGACGACATGGGAAGCGAAGGTCCGCTGGCGGGCCTGGCCTTCCGCAGACACTGGGAGGAAGCGGCCTTCCGGGCCGGCGGCGGAAACTACTTTGCCCCGGTGGAGAGGCTGACCGACTTTCTGGCGGGCAAGAAAGGTTCGCCCATCGAAGGGTGCAGCTTCCGCCCCGGGTTTAGGGACGCGGATCTGCGCGAAGTTCTCCCCCCGTTTGTCAGCGAGGCCCTGAAAGGGGGATTCGCCGAATTCGAAAGGAAGATGCCGGGGTTTGTCACTAGGGAGGCGACGCTGATCGGCGTGGAGACCCGGACTTCGTCGCCCGTCCGCGTCGTCCGGGGTGAAGACGGCCAGAGCGTGACCACGGCGGGCCTGTATCCCTGCGGTGAGGGATCGGGTTACGCGGGGGGGATCATCAGCTCGGCCCTCGACGGCATCCGGGCGGCGGAGCGTCTTGTGATTTCTATGGGTTGATCCGGGCATCGATGACGAGGTCGTCGCCCCGGCGGGTGATCCGCCGGAAGGAGAGACGAAGGGCGTCGTCCATATGCCGGATGCCCATCTCGCCGACGGCGTTGAGCCCCTCGCCGGTTATCTTGGGGGCGATGATCGCGACCAGGCGGTCGGCGAGTTTCTCCTTTAAAAATGAGGTGATGACGGCGGCGCCGCC
This sequence comes from Syntrophus sp. GWC2_56_31, assembly GCA_001829875.1. GTDB lineage: Bacteria > Desulfobacterota > Syntrophia > Syntrophales > UBA5619 > JAKAFS01. The sequence continues at coordinate 913 of MICN01000043.1, read as the reverse complement.
CTCGACGAGAAGCGAGGAGATCTCCCTTTTCCCGAGGACCCTAAGGAGCATGTGCAGGTCCACGCGGCCCGACCGGTCTTCCCCGATCTCCAGCACCTCGATCCCCTTTTCTTCAAAGGGCCGCCGCCTTTCGATCGCGGCCCGGCGGGTCGTGGCGACGATTGTACGGGCGTCTTTTTGCTGCTCGAAGATGCGCGCCTCCGGAGAGGTCCGCAATTGCGAGTCGACGACGATCCGGAGGGGGTTTCTCCCCCGGACGAGACGACAGGTCAGCTCCGGGTCGTCCGCAAGGGCAGTGCCCGCCCCGATAAGGATCGCGTCGTGGGCTCTCCGCAACCGGTGGGCGAGACGGAGCGACGGCGGCGAACTGACCCAGCGCGAATGGCCGGTCGCTGTCGCGATCCGGCCGTCGAGGGTCTGGGCGAATTTAACGGTGACGAAGGGGAGGCCGGTCCGGATGTATTTAAAAAAGACCTCGTTCAGCCGCCGGCAGTCCTCGGCGAGAACCCCGATCCGGGTTTCGATTCCGTGCTGCGCGAGGGTCCCGATCCCTCTGCCGGAGACAAGGGGATTGGGATCGGTCGTCCCGACGACGACGCGCCCGGGACGGCAGGCGACAAGGGCGTCGACGCAGGGGGCGGTCCTCCCGAAGTGGCTGCAGGGTTCCAGCGTGATATAAAAGACCGCCCCCGCGACCGTCTCCGTGGCGTTTTTGATGGCGTCGATCTCGGCGTGGTTTTCCCCGCAGCGGTGGTGGTGCCCTTCCCCGATGATCCGATCTGCACGGACGATGACGGCGCCGACCATCGGATTCGGGCTGACGCTACCCTCCCCCTTCCGGGCCAGTCGAAGGGCCCGTCGCATATAATATTCATCGCGCCTGCCGTTTTTTGTTTCTGCCATGGCCTGTTTT
>MICN01000042.1:5671-5850 GCA_001829875.1 Syntrophus sp. GWC2_56_31 | reverse complement strand
CTGAAGGCATACAGGGGAAAGGTCCAGATGATCTTTCAGGACCCTTACTCCTCTTTGAATCCGAGAAAAACCGCGGGCGGCATCATCGGCGAGCCTCTTGCGATCCATCATCCCGAATGGCGGGAGCAACGAAAAACGAAGATGACCGAACTGATGGCCGTTGTCGGTCTGGATCGGGA
>MICN01000042.1:0-5622 GCA_001829875.1 Syntrophus sp. GWC2_56_31 | reverse complement strand
ATCGGCATTGCCCGGGCGCTGATCCTCAATCCAGGCCTCATCATCGCCGATGAACCCGTTTCAGCGCTCGATGTTTCCATTCAAGCCCAAATCCTCAATTTGATGAAACGGCTGCAGCAGGATTTCGCACTGACCTATCTGCTGATCACCCACGATCTGGGGGTGGTCCGACACATGAGCGATCGGATCGCGGTGATGTATCTGGGCAAGATAGTCGAACTGGGCGACGCGGAAGCGGTCTGCGGGAGGCCGGCGCATCCCTATACCAAAGCCCTCATTTCTGCCATACCGGCTGTCGATTTGATGAGCCGAAAAGAAAAGGTGATCCTTACCGGCGAGATGCCGTCGCCCGCGGCCCCGCCATCGGGATGCCCTTTCCACCCCCGATGCCCCTTTATGATCGAGACCTGCGATCAACAGGAACCTGCTCTGCTCCAACGGAACCCGGGATATTGGGTGGCCTGCCATAATAGTGAAGTATCTATCAATACATTGCAGGAGGTGTGACCATGGGCATGGGTAAAAAAATGAGGGCGTTAATGGCGGAGAAAGACTATCTTGTCACCCCCGGTGTCGGGAATCCGATGCAGGCGATCATTGTGGAGAAGGTGGGGTTCGATTATGCGTACATGTCGGGATACGGCACTTCTCTGGCGATCCTGGGACTTCCCGATGTCGGGTTGATCACCGAGGGTGAAATGGTGACCAACGCCAGAAATATCGTGAAAGCGGTAGACATCCCCGTCATCGCGGATGCGGATAACGGGTTCGGAAACGCCATCAACATGATCCGCACGGTTCGGGATTACGAGGAGGTCGGCGTTGCCGGCATCCATGTGGAGGATCAGATCGCTCCAAAGCGTTGCGGACATCTTGCCGGCAAGGAAGTGATCGCCGTCGACGAGGCTGTCGGTAAGATCAGGGCTGCCATCGATGCCAAGAAAGACGAGGATTTTATCATCATCGCACGGACCGATGCCCTTACCGCGGCGGGCGGCGGGTTCGATGAAGCCCTGAAAAGGGGAAAGGCGTATGCCCGGGCCGGCGCCGACATGGTCTTTTGCGAATTTCCCTCGCTGGAACCCGAGATTCCCGGGAGATTTGCCCGGGAAATACACCATGAATTTCCCAATCTTCCTTTGTTTTTTAACTATTCCTCCTCTTTCAAATGGTACGAGTCTTCATTGACATTCGATGACGTCGCCAAAATGGGTTACAAGGTGATCATCGTTTCTCTGGGATGTTTACGCGCAGGGATGCAGGCGGTATGGGATTATGCCGCCGACCTGATGTCGCAAAAAGAGGCGGCGGAGAAAGGATTTGAGAAAAGGTTGATTGGGCACCCCACCGAGGATTTTCACAGATTCGCCGGGGTCCCCAGAATAAGGGAGCTCGAGTCGAGGTATCTTCCGAGCGAAGCGATGAGAAAAAAGTACGAGGGATCTTTTGATTCATAGGTTCGGTAAATGGGCCAACGCTCTACCAAGATCCGGTTATGGGAAAAAATATAAAAAATACTTGATTTTTCAAAAATACGGTGTTACAGGAAATCGCCGACTTGATTGCGGATTGAATGGAATGACTAATTTCGGCGGGACAGGTAAGGTTTGGTGTTCATATTTTGAAGGGTTAGCAAGCCACCACAGGTTCAGGAGAGTATCCTGGAATGGGGTGGTTTTTTTGTGGTGGCAGGATAACGATCCTGCCTGGTAAAATCTTGGAAAGGGGGGTGCAAAGCTTTGGCAGAAGGTAAAGTAAAGTGGTTCAACGAGAAAAAAGGGTTTGGTTTCATCGAGAATGACGAAGGGGGGGACGTTTTTGTCCACTTCAGCGCCATTCAGGGTGAAGGTTTCAAGACACTCTACGAGGGTCAGCGAATTCGCTTTGATGTCGAACAAGGCAAAAAGGGTCCTGCCGCAGTGAACGTTCAGCCATTATAAGAGAAGCAGGACAATCTACGGATGCCCCTGACGCCACCGGCGTCCGGGGCATTTTTTTATGACGTTTTATGAGGTCGTCGAGAATTGCTTTGTGGATTCGGAAAGCGTTTTAATCTTCTGGTCATCCTGGGGCCTACCGCCTCGGGCAAGACGGGTCTTGCCGTTGACTTGGCCCGAAGGATAGGCGGAGAGATCATCTCCGCCGACTCCCGTCAGGTCTACAGGGGGATGGACCTGGGCACCGGAAAAGACCTCTCCGAATACAGCCGGGGCGGGGTCACGGTTCCCTGTCACCTGATCGACATCCTCGAGCCGACCGAAGAGTTCAGCGTCTTTGCCTACCAGAAGCTCTTTTACCGCGCTTTTCAGGAGATCACGGACCGGGGCAAAGTCCCGCTGATGGTGGGGGGATCGGGTCTCTATCTGGAAGCAGTCATCCGAGGATACCGCCTCCCGGCAGTGGCGATAAATCAGAAGTTGCGCGACGAATTGGCCGGGGAATCAATGGAATCTCTTCGGCGGCGATTTCTTGCACCCCAGCCCGCGATTCATAACACAACCGACCTGCGGGATCGGGATAGACTCGTCCGGGCAATCGAGATAGCCGAATTCACGCGTGATCACCGCCAGGAAACAGGGCTCCGGATTCCCCTTTCTCCGCTTGTCGTAGGGATCCGCTGCGAGCGCGAAACATTGCGCCGCAAGATCACCGATCGCCTAAAGGCGCGCCTGGATTCCGGAATGATCGAAGAGGTAAGAGAACTGCATGAAAAGGGTCTCGCCTGGGGGAGGATCGATTCCTTCGGTCTCGAATACCGCTACATCGGCCTTTACCTCCAGGGGGGTATCACCCGCGAAGAGCTTTTCGGGGTGCTCAATACCCGCATTCACCAGTATGCCAAAAGGCAGGAAACCTGGTTTCGGCGCATGGAAAAAAACGGTGTCCGGATTCATTGGGTCGATGGCAGCGACAGCGTGATCGCCCTGATCTCCGGTCTAACGGCATGAAAATGTGCGAACGCGAAAAATATCTGAGAACCTGTAAGAATTTTCGGGTACGGCCTCTTGTTGCGCGGACCGGCGAAGGGATCGAGCAGGCAGTCGTGATCCCGGCCCTGGCTGAACGGGATTCGCTTTTCCGGACGCTTGCCGGCATTGCCAAAAATCCGGCGAGCGACCTCCGGCGGACGCTGGTAATCTGCGTTGTGAACAATCACCCGCCGCCCGTTGCCGGTGATGCGGATATTCGTGACAACCGGGAGACCCTCTCCATCCTGCAGGCCCTCGTTTCTGGGCGCCCGACAAATCCGGATCTCCCCGACGCGATACGGAAAGACATTCGGCAGGTCTCCGAAAGTTCGCTTCGATTGGCATGCATAGACGCCTCCTCTTTGGGTCAGGAGATTCCGGTACGGGACGGGGGCGTGGGGGCGGCGAGGAAGATCGGGATGGATGCGGCCCTTCGGACGATCGATGCCCGGGCGGCGAATGGCGGGGTGATCTGCTGTCTGGACGCCGACACGCTGGTGGAGGAGAACTACCTCGCTTCGGTTTGGACGCATTTCGGCAGGACCGGCGATCCGGCGGCCGTATCGGCTTATGCCCATCAAAGGCCCGATGATCCGGGGCTGCTGGTGGCGATCTGCTGCTACGAGATCTTTCTTCGGGCCTATGTGATCGGCCTTTCCCATGCCGGTTCCCCCTATGCCTTTCATTCGATCGGTTCGACGATGGCCTGTACGTCGGACGGATATACAGCCGTCCGGGGGATGAACCGCAGACAGGCAGCGGAAGATTTCCACTTTCTCGACAAGCTGGCGAAGATCGGCAAGGTTGGCGTCATCTCCGACACAACGGTCTTTCCCTCCCCGCGGCCCTCGAATCGGGTTCCTTTCGGGACCGGACAGCGGATGATCCGGTTTTTGAGCTGCAGGACGGACGAGTATCGTCTTTATGACCCGCGGATTTTTGATATCCTCAAAAAATGGCTCGCCTCGATGGAGGCCGATCCCGACAGGGATCCGGAAACCATCCTCGCGGGCGCCGGCCGCATTCATCCAGAGCTCGAGGCCTATCTTCGCGTGAGCCGCTTCGCGGAGGATTGGCGCGTCATCAGGAAAAACTCCGGGGATCAGGTTCAACTCCGACGGCAATTCAAGGTCTGGTTCGATGGATTGAAGACCCTCCGGCTGGTTCACCGCCTGAGCCGCTCGGGCTATCCCCTGGTCCCGATGTTCGATAAATCGACGGGCGATATTCCTCTGGCGGGCCGACCTTTTTGCCGGGTACGCTCTCCCGGCGGCATTCCGGATCCCGAAGAGCAATTTCGGACATTGACGTCGCTGCGGGCCGACTTTCCCTATTCTTGACATGGATATCTCTCATGCATATATTGCGCTCTCGTGTTTTTCGTGATATCCGGGCCGTCGCGGAATGACGATGCGGCAATAAGTCTTAAAGGGAGGAACGGGTGTGAATTATAAAACTGGACGGAAGATTTTTCTTATGATGGCTGTTCTCTTCATTTTTTTTATCGGTGTTGCAGGATGTGGATCCAAGGAGGAGAAAAAGGCGCAGGAAGCCAAGCCCGTGATGGCGCCCGCGCCGGTGCTCAGCGGAACGACCGAGGTCCCGGCGGCAGCGCCGACAGACGTGCCAGCCGCTTCGCGGCCCGCGGATTCTGCAAAGAGCCCCGTGGCTTCGAATATTGCAGTCGAGGTCGATGGGGCCAAGCTGACCAGGAGCCGGCTCGAAGAGGATTTGAAGAAAAGGATCGAGACACTCAAAGGACAGATTCCTCCGGAGAGCCTCGAACAGGCAAAGGGCGAGATCAGGCGAAGCCTCATCGATGAGTTCGTCGTTCGAAATCTGCTCTCTAAAGAAGTCGGCGCAAAAAAGGTGACCGCCTCCGAAAAGGAGGTTGCGGATGTCCTGGAGAACGTGAAGACCCAGCTTCCCGCGGGGGTGACCATGGATGATCTGCTCAAGAAAAACAACCTGGATGCGGCGAAGATGCGCGAGGAGATCGGCCTGAACATCCGTATCAACAAACTGGTTTTGCAGGAACTGGGTGGAAAGGTCAAAATCACGGATAAGGAGATCAGCGATTTCTACAACAAAAACCTCGACAAATTCAAGCGGCCCGAATCCGTTCATGCCAGACATATCCTGGTGGCCAAGGCGTCCGGTGATACCGACAAGACCAAGGCTGAAAAAAAAGGCAAGGCCGAAGGATTGAGGAAACAGCTTGTTTCCGGAGTCGACTTTGCCGAACTCGCGAAGAAGAGTTCCGACTGCCCGAGCAAGAAGGACGGCGGAGACCTGGGAACCTTCACCCGGGGACAGATGGTAAAGCCCTTTGAAGAAGCCGTTTTTTCTCAAGAGAAAAATGCGATCGGGCCTGTGGTGGAAACGGAATTCGGTTTCCATATCATCCAGGTCCTCGAACGTCTGAGCGCCCAGGTTGTAAAACTGGACGGCGAAACAAGGAAACAGATCCAGACTGTTCTTGAAAATCAGAAACAGCAAGGGGCTTTTGACTCGTTGATAAAGAGACTGAAAGCCGGCGCGAACATCACCGTCTACGGAAAGTGAGGCGTAAGGACGCAATGAGGAGCCACAACGCAGGCCGGATCGGCGAGAGGGTATGGTATCTGGGAAGGGAGGAAACGGGGGTCTATCT
>MICN01000041.1 GCA_001829875.1 Syntrophus sp. GWC2_56_31 | reverse complement strand
GATCTTCGACCGAGACGTCTTCGTTGGTCACGGATTTGATCACGTTCGGCCCCGTGATGAACAGCTGGCTCTTGTCTTTGACCATGATGACGAAATCCATCAAAGCCGAACTGTAAGCGATTCCGCCGGCGCACGTCCCCAAAATAACCGATATCAGAGGAATGACGCCCGAGGCCTGGGTCAGGGCATAAAAAATGCTGTCGAAGCCGATATTCTTGTTCCCCTCCTGGATACGTGCGCCCACCGAATCCTGCAACGCGATGAGAGGGATTTTCAATTCGCTGCACTTCCCGATGAGTTGAGCGATCTTTGCCGCCTGAACATTTCCCAGAGAGCCGCCCTGTACAGTTTTGTCATGTGCATATACACCGACATTCCTGCCGCTTACGCTCGCAAAGCCTGTAATCACACCGTCTCGCGGTATGTAAGGCGGATCGGGTCCGAATTCGGCCGGTTGAGGGCCGGCGAACGTATACCATTCAACGAAAGTACCGGGATCCACGAGTAGAGCGATCCTTTCGTCACACGTGAGGTAGCCCTTTTCTTTCAGTTTCTTCGTTCTCTCCCGCCCTCCGCCCATTACGGCTTTTTCCCTCAGATCACGGAGTTTCTTCAACGCCTGTTCCATGTCGCTCATAATGAAATCCTTTTCAAAAAGACATCTTTTTATCTCTGATGGCGCAAAGCAGGGCCTTCTTGGCCCCGAGAGTATGATTTCTCATGACGCTCGCGGCTTTCGCACTGTCTTTTGACTCGATGGCCTCTACAATTTTCTTGTGCCTCTGGAGGGATAGCCGCAATTGCCCGGGAAGCGAGAGCGAGATCCTTCGGAACAGCGACATCTGTTTGCAGACCCTCCCATAGATGGATAGCAGATTTGCATTACCGGTAATTTCGACGATAGCCGCATGAAACGCGATGTTCGCTCTGTAGTAGGCATCCGAATCGCCGGTCTCGACGTAATCCGCCATCTCCCTTATCCAACTATTTAATACCCGGAGATGCTCGTCATTGACTCGTTCCGCAGCTCTCTCGCCGGCAAGCGCATCGAGCGCCGCGCGAACATCATAGAGTCCCGCGACTTCATCGATCTGGAGATCACGAACGAACATGCCGCGATTGGCGCGAACTTCCAGGATACCGCTGCTTGCCAGGAGACGCAGAGCCTCCCGGATGGGCGCCCGGCTTACTCCCAGCAAATTGGACAGTTTGCTTTCGTTGATCCGCTCCCCTGGTTGAATCTTGCCGGACAGAATCATCCCTTCCAATTGCCTGAAGATGATTCCCACCAGGGATCGATTCTGAAAGTCTTGTATTTCACCGATATCGAATTCGTTCATTTTTTCATCGTGAATCAAAGGGTGCATATTTTTCGTAGTCTGTCGACAGACTACGATTTTCAACATGGGGTGTCAAGTATAAAATCCCCCTTGACAGGCACAGCGGTTTCTCTCCTCCTTTCGCTTCATTCCGGCATATCGGAACGTTCTTTTCCTTCGCCGGGCGTGTCCCATGTCACGCGTTACAAGAATACGGTTGCCGTTGTTTTGCCGGTATGCGATACTACGACCGGCGTTGGGTCTTGCGTTGGGCCTTTTGCTGCTCATCGCGGGCCGGGGGGAGGTACAAGCCGTGGAACTCAATATACTGGCCGCGGGAGCCACCGAAGCGATCATCCGGGATATGGTGGGAACGTTTGAGAAGGCGAGCGGCCACACCGTCAAGCCGACCTACGCTCCGGTCGGGGCGCTTCGGGAAATGATCTACGCCGGCGAACCGGCTGATCTCGCCATCGTCACGCCGGCCATCATCGAGCAGCTCCAGGCCAAAGGGCTGGTGCGACCCGATACGGCCGTTCCCCTGGGAAAGGTCGGCGGCGGCATCGCCGTCCGGAAGGGCACCGCCCGCCCAGCCATTGAAACACCCGAGGAGTTGAAAGAGGCGCTCCTGGCTGCAACGGAGATCTACTATGCCGATCCCAGGGTCGGCACGGCCGGCGCCTACCTCCTGCGGGTAGCTGACAGTATGGGCATCGGTGACGAGGTGCGAAAGAAGGGACGGACCGCCGGCGGCGGCAAGGCCTCGATGGAGCTGATGGCGAAGTCGACGGCGAACGCAATCGGCCTGACCCAGATCAGTGAAATTCTATCCGTGAATGAGGTCGTCCTGGTCGGTCCTTATCCGGGCAGCCTGCAGAACATGACCACCTGCACAGGAATCCTGCTTAAACGCACCCCCCATCCCGAGGCTGCGCAAGCGTTCCTGCGCTTCCTGATGAGCCCGCCGGTGCAGGCCCGGTTCAGGCAGGCGGGATACGAGCCCGCACGCTGATGGAGAAAACTTCTTTAGACTGTCCGGGCCATTGAGACAATGAATGCTTTATCTTTCTTTCAATAATAAGGAGGCTTTATGAGTAAAATAAGATTCCGGTACGCGGTATGTGCGTTTGTTTTTACAGCGAATCTCTCCATGACGGTTCTTTTGGTTTCTCGAGGCAGCGCCGCCGAGTATAAAGCGGAGGCCAAGGGCGTCAACGTCGTGAGACTGACGGACACCGAAAAACAGGCCTTCAAGAAGGCGACGCAGAAGGTCTACGACAAGTGGGCCAAGACGATCGGCCCGGAACTCGTCAAGAAAGCGGAACAGTCCATCGCAACACGGAAGTAGACGCTTATGGCCGAGACATGCAAACCTGCCCCGGGAACCGGCAGGCCCAAGACCAGGGTCCCCCTGAAGATTGAAGAATGCTTTGCCGGCGCGGCGATCTCATTGCTGGCGCTGCTGACATTCGCGAACGTCGTTGTGCGGTATGCGACCGATTTCTCCTTCGCCTTCACGGAGGAATTTTCCATTTTCCTCATGGTGCTCATGACACTGTTCGGCGCATCGAGCGTGATGGCGAAAAACGGTCATTTGAACATCGCCTATTTCGTCGATCGCCTTTCGCCTCGCCGCCGCCGTTGGATCCGTCTTGCAGCGACCGCAGCGGCAGCCGTCACGTTCGCCCTGCTGGCCGTCCTGGGCGCCGCGATGGCCTATGACGAATACCGCTACGAGGTCACCTCCCCCGGGCTCGGCATCCCCACCTGGATCTATACCGTCTGTTTGTCGGCTTCGTGATCTACCGCAGCCTCAGCTTGCGGGACATGGCCGAATTGCTGGTGGAATCCGCGGAGACCTCCGCCGTCATCCTGATCGTCGTGGGCCTGGCCAGCGTCTTTGCCTGGGCGTCCAGCACGATGGGCATCGTGGATCCAATCGCCCAGGCACTCGTCTCCTTCGGCGGCGGCGAGATGGGCGTCATGATCATCCTGATGCTGTTCCTCGTGGTGGTGGGGATGTTCCTGGACGGCATCTCCATCTTCATGATCTTCCTTCCCCTCTTTATTCCGGTCGCGGAGCGCTTCTCCTGGGATCTGGTATGGTTCGGCGTTCTGATGACCTACAACATCGCCCTGGGGCAGTTTACCCCGCCCATGGCGGTCAATCTCATGGTCAGCTGCCGGCTCGCCGGCTGCTCCATCGAATCCACCGTGCGCTGGGACGCCTGGATGCTCCTGTCGATGTTCGCGGGACTGATCCTGATCATCCTCTTCCCGGCACTGGCCATCTGGCTGCCGAAAGTCCTGGGCTTCATGTAAATATCCCATCTACCCGCCGGTTTCGCCCGTCTATTTTCAGAAGGTCATCTATTTTCCCTATTGCCAAATCAAAGGCAGGTGATAAACTAACACAACTTTTCATATGTCGGATCAGAACAGTCATCAGGGAAATTAATTATGTTCAGCCTCTTTGACAACATAAACCCGATTCACTTCCTGTATCTTTTATACGGCGCCTCTTTCCTCTTCCTAGGGGTATCCATTGCCGCCAAGGATATGAAGGAAAGCAAACTGAAACTGGGAGAAAGTCTGTGGTTGCTTTCGTCATTTGGGTTTTTACACGGCGCCCATGAATGGCTGGATCTTGGCACCTGGATTGAGGGGAAGAATCTTTCCTATCAGCAGATTTTTACGGCAGAAGCGGTATCCGTTTGTTTGCTTATCCTTTCATTTGTATTCCTCATGTATTTTGGTTTTTCACTGATTAACGTCATTCACGAAAAATCGATCCAGCGTTACAAGACGATAATAACTGCGTGCCTTTTCTTGATATGGCTTCTTTACCTTCTCCATACCGGCTTGCCGCCCATAAGCATGCAGTTTCTAAAGCGTGCGGATATCGGGGCAAGATATACCTTCGGGTTTATAGGCAGCCTGCTGACCGCCTATGGTCTGATTGCTTATTCAGGTGATGTAAGGCCCTTGAGTCTGTCAGTGTCGCGGAGGCTGAAGTATACAGGCGCAACATTTCTGTTTTACGCGTTTTTTAGCGGAGTATTTTCTTCCCATTATACTATGCCGCTTGTCCCTGTCCCCATCGAGCTTCTTCGTGGCGGGGCCGCTATTCTTATAACCTATTTCATTTGCCAGGCCCTCAACATCTTTGATATTGAAACAAGAAGGAAGATCGAACAGCAGGCGCGCCTTCTCGTCCAGGCTGAAAAACTTTCTTCTTTAGGCAGGCTTGCCGCCGGCATAGCGCATGAAATTAATAATCCCCTCACCAATGCATCGCTGGGGGTCCAGACTTTGAAGCATAAATTGGGCAGCGAGGGGACGAGTAATGATGCTGTCGTGAGGCTCAGTGCAATTGAAAAAAATATCGACCGGGCATCGTTGATAGCCCAGGAACTGCTCCAATTTTCACGTCCAAAAGAGTCAGGGTTTCAACCTGTGAATATCAACGATGCAATAAGGAGCTCCCTCGACCTTATGCAATACAAGCTGAGCAATATCGATGTCGCTCAGCGCCTCGCGTCCATACCGGACGTAATGGGAGATCCGGTGAAACTTGAGCAGGTATTCATAAATATCCTGTCCAATTCCGTTGAAGCAATGCCGGAGGGAGGCAAGATATCCATTGCGTCACTGCAGAATGTTGATATGATCGAAGTGCGCATAACGGACACGGGCTGTGGAATATCCAAAGAAAATCAGCCTCGTGTCTTTGAACCTTTTTTTACAACAAAAGATATCGGCTCCGGGACAGGTCTTGGGCTATCAATGAGTTACGGCATCATCAGCCAGCACCATGGATTCATAGAATTGACGAGTAAACCGGGAGAAGGTACAGCCGTGACCATTAAAATTCCTGCAAAGGAGAGATATGAAAAAGATACTTATCGTGGATGACGACACGGAATTAAGGGATCATCTTGCCGAGGTTCTGAAAGGGGATGGGTACCAGACCCAAAGTGCTTCTTCGGCTCAAGAGGCTTATGGAAAGCTGAGTTTGGAGGAGTTCGATATTGTGCTTCTCGATCATATGATGCCGAAGAAAAGCGGCATCGATGCACTTATCGAAATAAGGGGCCTTCGCCCGAAGGCAAAAGTGGTAATGATTACCGCCTTTGCGTCTATCGAAAACGCAATCGAAGCTATCAAGAAAGGTGCAAGCGACTATATCTCCAAACCTTTTAAGATTGATAACCTTCTATTGACGATCCGGCGGGTCCTTGAGGAAGCAAAATTCGATGAAGGAATAAAAAAACTGGACATTGACCGTACCCTGAGCACCCTGGCAAACCCTATCCGGAGAAATATTCTGAAGATGCTTCGAGACAAAGATGATATCCATCTTATGGAAATCACCAGAGATCTTGAGATAGATGATCATACAAAAGTGGTTTTTCATCTCAAGGTGCTAAAAGAGGCAAATATCATAGGCCAGAACCAAGGCAGAGCGTACTTTCTCACGAAAGAAGGCCAGAGAATGATCGAGTGCCTAAAGACGGTGGAACAGTATTTAAGACCAT
>MICN01000040.1:6975-10458 GCA_001829875.1 Syntrophus sp. GWC2_56_31 | reverse complement strand
CCTCCTGGCCGGCACGGGCGTGGGCACCGTCTTTGTGGACCATCAAATGCGCATCCGGCGCTTCACCCCCACCGCCACCCAACTGATCAACCTGATCCAGACGGACGTGGGGCGGCCGGTGGGCCACATCGCCTCCAACCTCGTGGGTTATGAGAGCCTGCTTACGGACACGCAGACGGTACTGGACACCCTGATTCCCAATGAGCTGGAAGTGCAGACCAAAGGGGGCGATTGGTACCTGCTCCGCATCCGGCCCTATCGCACCCTGGAAAACGTCATCGAGGGGGCGGTGCTCACCTTTTTCGACATCACCGAGATGAAGAAGGCGCGGGAGGCGCTGCGGGAAGTCGACAAAGTGCACCGCCTGGCCGTGGTGGTACTGGACGCCCACGATGCCATCACGGTGCAGGATATGGAGGGCCGTATCCTGGCCTGGAATCCGGCGGCGGAGCGGATGTACGGCTGGAGCGAGGCCGAGGCGCTGGCGATGAACATCCGCGACCTGATCCCGGAGAGCCAACGGGAGGAAGCCCTGGACGTGGTGCGGCAACTGGCCCGGGCCGAGATTCTGGCGCCATACCGCGCTAAGCGGGTCGCCAAAGACGGCCGGGTTGTGGAGGTGTGGCTCACCACCACGGCATTGGTCAACGAGACCGGCGAGATTTACGCCATTGCGACGACGGAGCGGGAAGCGGTGAAAAATTAAGGCGGAATACAATGACAAAAAAAAAGCAATTTGGTCCGGACGGCGACGGCGCCGCTTCGAAAGACCCTGGGCAGACCCTGCGCACGCGGGCGGAAAAGATAACCCGGGGAAAAGCCGCTCGGATGTCGGAAAACCTGGAGGCGTTGACACCCGAAGAAACGCGGCGGATGCTCCACGAACTGCGCGTCCACCAGATCGAGTTGGAGATGCAGAACGAGGAGCTGCGCCGGGCGCAGGCGGAACTGGACGCCTCCCGGGCGCGCTATTTCGACCTCTACGATCTGGCCCCGGTGGGCTATTTCACCCTCAGCGAAAAGGGGCAGATCCTCGAGGCCAACCTCAACGCCGCCACCTTGCTGGGCGTGGCCAGGGGCGCGCTGGTCAAGCGGCTTTTTACCCGATTCCTCCTCAGGGAGGACCAGGCCATCTACCACCAACTCCGCAAACAGCTCTTTGAAACCGATTCGATAGGCTCAGGGCAGGCCGGCGAACCGCAGGCGTGCGAACTGCGAATGATGAAAATGAACGGGACGGCATTCTGGGCGCGTCTTGAAGCAACCGCCGCGCAGGATGCCGGCGGCGCCCCCGTATGCCGCGTCGTGCTGAGCGACATCACCGGGCGTAAGCAGGTCGAGGCGGCACTGCAACAGGTGCACGATGAACTGGAACAGCGTGTGGTGGAGCGGACGGAGGACTTGAGGCAGGCCAATGAGAAGTTACGGGATGACATCACCGAGCGCGAGCGGGGGAAGGAGGCTTTGCAGGAGAGCGAAGCGAAATACCGTTCTTTGGCGGCTTCTGTCGATTCCATGTATTTGGTGGATAGGGAGAGCGTCTATCTATTCATGAATGAAGGGCACAGAATCCGATTCGGCCTGCCCCTGGAGGAAATCATCGGCAGAAGATACGGCGAATTCCACTCCGAGAGGGACACAAAGGAGTTTTCGGATTGTATTAGAGAAGTGTGCGAAACCGGCAAACCGGTCGTAAAAGAGCACTGTAGTGAAAGGGATGGGATGTATTTTCTCCGTACCTTCACGCCGATCATGGATCGGCGCCCCGTTGGGGAAATAGCGAAAGTTGTGGTTGTTTCGAAAGATATTACCGAGCGCAAGCAGGCGGAAGATGATCTTATCAGGACCATACAGCAGTTGCAGGAAACAAGAGAAATGCTGATCCAATTCGAAAAGGAAGCGGCGATCGGACGCTTGGCGGCCGGCGTCGGCCATGAACTCCTCAATCCCACAAGTATCATCTCCTCGCGACTCCAATTTATGGAAGATGAAACCCTTCCCGATCAGGCCAGAGAAAGTGTGAGAATCTGCCGGGAACAACTGCAAAGGATCACCAGGATCAGTCAGGATTTGCAGCAATCTGCCGCTAAAAAACCGGGAATGCTTGTCGGCAGAGACCTCCGCGGTGTCATTGAATTGGGTCTGCAAATGATGGTGCGCCGGATTAAAGAAGATCGCGTCCGCGTCGAGTACGATCCCCCGACGGAGTTCCTCCCCGTAAAAATGGAAAGAGACAGGATGGCGAATGTGATGGTCAATCTTATCCACAACGCCTGCGACGCGATGACGGGCAACCAGTTAAAGCGACTGATCATTACCGTTCGTCGTCCGGGAGATTCCTCGAAAAATTCTTTTCTTATTTTGACGATCGCCGACAACGGCCATGGCATTCCGGCAGTCAACCTGAACCGGATTTTTGAACCTTTCTTTACCGCGAAAGAACCGGGAAAAGGCACGGGGTTGGGTTTGTCGATCTCCAAAGGCATCATCCAGGAACATGGCGGAGCAATTCATGCGGAAAACAATGACATGGGGGGGGCGTCCCTCATTGTTGAATTGCCGCTCGACCATTCATGAAGCCGTAACGGCACGGATTATGCAATACATCGGTGAGTTGTCATGCGTCACTTCGCTTATAAACGACGTTAAGGAACGGTTCTATGCATTAAATCACGCCGTTGCGTTCAGGAACCGCTTGACATACTGGAACGGATTCCGTATAAGTATGGAAATATTTCCATAGAGACGATTCCATATTCTCTCACCTCATTGGAGAATCCATGACCTCGCGAACCCTCTTGTACTTCCCCATTGTTCATAGCCAATCGGATATGGGCGCCCTGAGCGAGTCCGTCAGAAAGGTAACCCTTCAGAAGCTCGGCGAGCGGGTTTGGCGGCAGAAAGTCAATCTTGTCAAATGTTTCTGGTCTGATGTGGAAACATATCTCAATAAACTTACCCTTTCTTATGCCCGGACCCGCGTTTACCAGGATGGTCTGCCTATATGTGAAAAAGAGTTGGATATTATTATGGAACTGGCAAAAAAGGGGAGCCCGAACCACCAGATCCTGGCCCGCCTGGTCGAAAAAGGGGCGACTATCATGGGCACAGAATCCGCGGAACTGCTGATCGAAGAATATCATCTGATCAAAAAGATTCTCGAAACCGGGGATGTCAAAGATGCGATGGCGATCGAAGCAAGGCAAAAAGGGGCAAGCGATCTTCTCCTCGAAAAACGGGATGAATTTATAGCGGCAAGGATTGCCCAGACCCTGCAACCGGGGGAGACGGGCATCCTGTTCCTGGGCATGCTGCACAACATAGCCGGCCTGCTGCCGGAAGATATCAAGGTTCTTTATCCTATGAACAAACCTTCAGACAAACAAGGGAATGAGAGACCTTTGAAAAATACCCCCACTTTGTCAATCCCGCCCCCGTCTTCACGAGGGTAAACTCCGGCGGGAATCCGGAAGGTTTTAAAAG
>MICN01000040.1:0-6928 GCA_001829875.1 Syntrophus sp. GWC2_56_31 | reverse complement strand
ATGAGCGTATCCCAAGCATCCTGGTTGTCGATGATGAAGAGGAAATCCGGAAGATCATGAGCGGGATCCTGGAAAAGGAGGGTTTCAATGTCATCACCGCACCCGAGGGTCGGCAGGCTATTGAGAAAATCTGTTTTAACACCCCGGACGTCGTGCTGCTGGATGTGCGCATGCCTGGCCTCAACGGCATGGAGGTCCTTAAAAAAATCAAGGCGCTCGATGACAATCTTCCGGTGGTGCTGGTTACGGCGTATGCGGATACTCACCAGGCCGTGGAGGCGATGAAGGAAGGGGCCTACGATTATCTTGCCAAACCCTTCGACAATAACGAGGTCGTCTGGATTACCCGCCGCGCTCTGGCGGAAGGGAAATTAAGAAGAAACCTCAAATCTATAAAAGATCGCTATAATGGGAACTTCAGCCTGATCGATGGCATGGGGCCAAGCGACAAGATCGCCCGGCTTGCGGTCGATGTTCACCGGGTGGCAAAATCCGACTTCTCCGTGATCATCATGGGCGAAACAGGTTCGGGGAAAGAACTTGTCGCGAGGGCGATTCACGGGGACAGCGCCCGCGCGGAAGCGCCCTTTGTGGCGGTGGATTGCGGAGCCATCCCGGAAAATCTCCTGGAGAGCGAACTGTTCGGTCATGAAAAGGGATCGTTTACCGGGGCGGACCGTCAAACGGCGGGCAAATTTGAATCGGCCCACGGCGGCGCCCTTTTCCTGGATGAGATAGGAAACATGCCTCTCGGCTCCCAGGCGAAGGTTCTCCGGGTCATCCAGGACCGGAAGCTCTATCGTGTGGGAGGAAACAAACCCGTACCTGTCGATATCCGACTCATTGTGGCCGCCAACCAGGACCTGCTCGAAATGGCGGAGAACGGCGCCTTCAGAAAGGACCTCTATTACCGCCTGAGTGAATTTACCATCCGCGTGCCGGCCCTCAGAGAACGCAAAGAAGACATCCCCTATCTGGCCAAGCGTTTTTTGGATCTGGCCAACATCGAGTTGAACAAGTTGATTACCGGCTTTACCGACGCAGCGGTAGAGACGCTGATGTCTTACGATTGGCCGGGGAATGTCCGCCAGCTCCGGTCGGTGATCCGGCGGGCCACCCTGGTTGCCAGGGATGAGATCACCGAAAAGGATCTCAGCATCAGTCGGACCGGGGTGCCCGGACTCGCATTTTCTCCGAAGGTTCAAGGAATTCCCTGGGAAAATGCATCGCTAAGTGAAATTGTCCAGCAGAGCGTCCTCGCGGTGGAAAAGGAGGTATTGAAAGAAGTCCTGCGCTTCACAGGGGGAAACAAGGCCAAGGCGGCAAGGTTGCTGCAGGTGGATTACAAAACTGTCCATACAAAGGTAAAGAAATTTGGCATCCAGCAGAACGGAGGAAATAATGGCAACAAAACGTAAGCCTGCCGACGAGAAGCAGGATCAGAGCCGGAGAGAGATCGGGGGGGGCATTTTCAGCAGCCTGACGGATTTTCTGGGAAATTTGGGGGACCTTGCCGAAGCGGGAGAGCGGCTTTCCCAGCGGCGAACGGAAAACCGGGATACCGTGGGAAAAGGGCGCACCGGGGAAAAAGCGGGAGGCGAAAATCGCTTCGGCCGTATCCTGAGCGGTTTGACCGACATCGCCGAGAAGCTGAACGAGATCTCGGAGAAAGGGGAAACCGTTGCCAAAAAAGGAGAATTTACATTCCCCTCCAAGGAAGGCGGCGTCAAGGGGGTCTACGGTTTCAGCCTGAAAACAGGCCTCGGCGGGAAGGGTGACGCCATCAAGGTGGAGCCCTTCGGCAATATCCGCAAGGACAAGAAAACCGGCGAGGCGGTGGTCCAGGAGATCCATGAACCCCTCATGGATGTTTTCGAAGACGAGAAAGCCACCACGCTGATCGCGGAAATGCCCGGCGTGGGACGGGATGATATCAAAATCGATGTCCGGGATGATGTCCTGACGATCTCGGCCAAAAAGGGGGCGAAGAAGTACCGGAAAGAGGTCCTCCTCAGCCATTCACCCGCCAAAGAGCGGATCAAGGTGACCTGCAACAACGGCATCGTGACCATCCGCTGTGAAAAGGCGGGATAAATACAGGTGAGAAATCATGAAAGAGACTGAAAATCCGTTCATCAAGCTGAAAGTGACGGAAGCGTTGACCAAGGACGTCGGCCGCGCGCTGGCCAGGATGGGGCCGGAAGACCTCGAACGGCTTGAGGCCGCCGTCGGCGATACGGTGGAGATCGAGGGCAAGCGCAAGGCCCTCTGCAAGGTCATGCCCGCCTATCAGGAAATCCGCGGCCAGTCGCGGGTCCAACTCGACGGCCTGACCCGGGAGAACGCCGGCGTCGGCCTCGATGAAACGGTGAAGATCAGCAAGATGAAGTGCCGCCCGGCGGAACGGATCGTCCTGACGCCGACCAACGTCACGCCCGCGGAGCGGGATCTGCAATACATCGGGAGCCTTCTGGACGGTCTGCCGGTCCTGGAGGGGGCCAAGATCCAGGCGGCCCTGTTCGGCAGCCGCGCCGCCTTCTTCAAGGTCGAATCCGTGACGCCCAAAGGTCCGGTGATCATCAACCCGGCCACCATCCTGGTCATCGGCAAGTCCCAGGGAGAAGAAGCGGGCGGGCGGACCCTCGCCTATGAAGACATCGGCGGCCTGAAATCCCAGCTCCAGCGCATCCGGGAAATGATCGAGCTGCCCCTGCGCTACCCCGAAGTTTTTGAGCGCCTGGGGATCGACGCGCCCAAGGGCGTGCTCCTCTACGGTCCTCCCGGCTGCGGGAAGACCCTCATCGCCCGCGCCATCGCCCACGAGACGGAGGCCAATTTCTTTTCGATCAGCGGGCCGGAGATCATCCACAAGTTCTACGGCGAAAGCGAGGCCCACCTCCGGAAGATCTTCGAAGAGGCGACCAGGAAGGGACCGAGCATCCTGTTCCTGGATGAGATCGACGCCATCGCTCCCCGCCGGGAGAACGTCGTCGGGGATGTGGAAAAGCGGGTCGTCGCCCAGCTCCTCGCCCTGATGGACGGCCTGAACAAAAGGCAGAACGTCATCGTCATCGCCGCCACCAACATCCCCAACGCCCTCGATCCGGCCCTACGGCGTCCGGGCCGGTTCGACCGGGAGATCGTCATTCCGATCCCGGACCGGCGCGGTCGTATGGAGATCCTCGAGATCCACAGCCGGGGGATGCCCCTGGCGGAAGACGTCCGCATGGAGCATCTGGCGGAGATCACCCACGGCTTTGTCGGGGCGGATCTGGAGGCCCTCTGCCGGGAGGCGGCCATGAGCTGCCTGCGCCAGATCATGGGGGAGATCAATTTCGGCCAGGCCGGGATTCCCTACGAGACCCTCGCGAAACTCGAGGTGCACATGGAGGATTTCCTGTCCGCCCTGCGGGAGATCGAACCCTCCGCCATCCGGGAGGTGTTTGTCGAATCCCCCAATATCCACTGGGACGATGTGGGAGGGATGTCTTCCCTGAAGGCGCGCCTGATCGAGGCCGTGGAGTGGCCGCTGAAGTATCCCCGCTTTTTTGAAAAGGCCGGCGTGACGCCGCCCAAGGGGATTCTGCTGGTCGGCCCCCCGGGTTGCGGGAAGACCTTGATTGCCAAGGCGATCGCCACGGAGAGCCGGGTGAACTTCATCTCCGTCAAGGGGCCGGCCCTGATGTCGAAGTGGGTCGGGGAGTCGGAGAAGGGGGTGAGGGAGATCTTTCACAAGGCAAAGCAGGCGGCCCCCTGCATCATCTTTTTCGATGAAATCGACGCCCTCGTTCCGACCCGGAGCGCCGGGTCGTCGGATTCCCATGTCTCCGAGCGGATCCTCAGCCAGTTCCTGGCCGAGTTCGACGGGATCGATGAGCTCCGGGGCGTCCTCGTCCTGGGCGCGACCAACCGCATGGATATGCTGGACACCGCGGTCCTCCGTCCGGGACGCTTCGACGATATCGTGGAGATGATGATGCCCACCCCGGAAGACCGGGAGGCGATCTTTGCCGTCCATCTCCGCCAAAAGCCTGTGGCGAAAGGGGTAAAATCCGCCGCATTGGCTGAGAAAACGGAAGGCTTCAGCGGGGCCGACATTGCCTCCGTCGTGCGGAAAGCGGCCATGACGGCGGTACGCCGAGCCGTTTCGTCCATGGAGAAGGCCGGGGTCGGGGAACCGGACATCCTCATCAGTCGCCAGGATGTCGAAGACGCCGTCGCGGAAGTGCTCAGGGGGATGGGATGAGCCTGGGGATCTATCTTTTCTGTCTGACTCCAGCCGAGCCTCTTCCAAAGATCGCCGGGACAGGGATCGACGGGGAACATCCCCTTTTTGTCGAGGTCATCGGAGAAGTCGCCGCCGTCCTTGCAGAGGTTCATCTTGAGGACTTCACCGGCCCCGGGTCCCAGGCGAAAATGGAAGATCTGGCATGGGTGGCCCCCCGGGCGCTGCGTCATGAAGAGGTCGTCCTCTCCGCGATGGAACAGAGTCCGGTGCTGCCCGTCCGTTTTGGAACTGTTTTTTCTTCAATAGAAGCGGCGGCGGAACCGCTGCGGCAGCGCCAGGATGTCCTGATGAAGTTTTTCCGGGATACCATCGATAAAAAAGAATGGACTCTCAAGGGATATGTGAACCGGCCCCAGGCCCGGGCGCGAATGACGGCGGCCCGTCTGGCGGCGGAAAAGGAACAATTGGCGGGGATGTCTCCCGGTAAGCGCTATTTTTTAGAGCAGAAAATCAGGGGAGCGGTGGACAAGGATGTGGCAGCCTGGCTGAAAGAGATGGACCGCGATATCCTGCGCGTCGCCCGTGAGGTGTCGGCAGGGTTTAGTGAATGTCGTCTCCAGTCGCAGGATGTCGCCGGCAGGGATGAGGAGATGTTTTTCCACGGCGCCCTGCTTGTTCCAGACGGGTCCGTGGCGGCCTTGGAACGCATGACGGACGAATGGAACACACGCCATAAATCTCAGGGGCTCCAAATCGAGCTTTCCGGCCCCTGGCCGCCCTATCATTTCGCCCCGGTTCTTTAAAAAATATTCTCGTCATTCCGGACTTGAAGGACTCGTGAAAAAGCGTCATTCCTGCGCAGGTGGATTGCACGAAAATCTTGGGCATAGGGGTTAAGATGATTGGATGGATTCGCAGTACCAGATTAGGGATATTTCTGAATGTGGCTATTGGCATCGTATTCATTATTGCTGCGGTCATTGTCGTCATAACAGTCAATTACAACATGCGCCAACAAGCGCTCATTGAGGCTCAGTCGAAAGCCCGAATCATACTCGACAGGAACCTCGCCACCCATACCTACTTCTCCCAGATTATGAAACCGAGTATTCTTGCCTGGAGCGAGCCGTTCCGGACGAAGGAGTACTTTGACCGCACATGGATGTCCTCTACCTATGCGATACGCGAGATTGAAAAGTATTTCAAGTCTATCAGCCCTTCAAGATATTCCTTTAGAGATGCGGCTATCAATGCGAGGAGTCCTGAAAATGAGGCGGATGAATATGAGCGCGCATTTATTGAGAAAATGGCTCTAGACAAGAAGCTCGAATCCGAATCCACGATCCGTAACATTGATGGAAAGCCTTATCTCATTGTCTTAAAAAAAGGCGAAGTCATGGAGGCATCCTGTCTTAGATGCCATAGTAATCCCCAAGATGCTCCAAAAGAATTAACGGATTATTACGGTTCGGAAAGAAGTTTTAACCGCAAGACAGGCGATGCGGTCCACGCGGTTTCCCTCCGCATCCCCCTCTCAGAAGCCTATGCGGCGGTATACCTCTTTTCATGGAAGCTTTCCGCCATCCTGCTTATTGTCCTTGCCTGCATCTTTACCATTCAATATTGGTTTTACAGACGTTACCTTCTTCAGCCCCTGAACGTCATACGGGACAAGGCGAATAAGATTGCAACACATGAGGATCATCTGGGCGAACAAATCCCTCAACCCTTTGGAAGAGAATTAAGCGAACTCACAACCACTTTTAATGAAATGTCGGTAAAAGTTTGTCACGAGAGAGACCATCTGGAAGACCTCGTTGATCAACGAACCGAGGCGCTGCTTCGAGAGAAATTTTTTGCCGAAAGCCTGGTTCAAACGGCACAGGCTATTGTGTTGGTCCTCGATACAACAGGGTGCATCGTAAGTTTCAATCAATACATGGAAGAGATCTCCGGCTACCGATTGGAGGAGGTTCAGGGGAAGGATTGGTTCTCTACGTTTTTGCCGGAGCGTGATCGAAAGCGGATAAGAGAATCGTTTCTCAAGGCCACTGCTGATATCCAAACACGTGGCAATGTCGATCCAATCGTGACGAAGGACGGTCGTGAAGTCGATATTGAGTGGTACGATAAGACACTCAAAGATGAGCAGGGTAATGTGACAGGCTTACTTTCTATTGGACAAGACGTCACCTTCCGCAAGCGGGCGGAGAAGGCTCTGCGGGAGAGCGAGGAGCGTTTGCGAACGGTTGTTGAGGCGAGTCTGGACGCCATCATCGCTGTGAACGCCGAGGGCCGGCTCGTTCTTTTCAACGGCGCGGCTCAGGAGTTATTCCAGTATTCCAAGGAAGAAGCCTTGAATCAACCGGCAGACATCCTGCTGCGGGAGGAGATAGGTAAAATTCATCAAGAAAGGTTGGAGAAGTTCTTGAACACGGGTGTCGGACGATGCGGTCACATCGGAAGACGAATGGAAAAGCCTTTTCGCCGTAAGGATGGCTCCCTGTTTGAGGCCGAAGTCTCCATGTCGGGGGGCCGCCTTGATGGGCTGCGCTTGGTGGTCCTTGTGATTCACGACATCACCGAACGCAGGCAAGCAGAGGATTCACTGCACCGAAGTGAAGAGAACTTCCGCCGTTCTCTTGATGAATCCCCGTTGGGGGTGCGCATCGTGACCATAGAAAATGACACAGTTTATGC
>MICN01000039.1 GCA_001829875.1 Syntrophus sp. GWC2_56_31 | reverse complement strand
GGATCTTTGAAAGCATCTGGATACAGCCGGCAGCGGGTGATGCCGGGGGGGCGCTTGGTGCGGCGCTTGCGGTGTATTATCAACATTTCGGAGCCGAGCGTGAGACCGGCGATAACCATCACGATCAAATGCAGGGAGCCTATACCGGTCCTGAATTCAGTGATCGCGACACGGAACTTGTGGCCCGCAGATTCAAGGCGGTATTTCACCGGATAGAGGATTTTGAAAAAATAATTGATATTGTGACCGATCATCTGGCGGAGGGTCGGGTCGTCGGGTGGCATCAGGGAAGAATGGAGTGGGGTCCCCGCAGCCTCGGAAACCGTTCAATCCTCGGAGATGCCCGTAATTCGGAGATGCAGAAGAAACTCAATCTTAAAATAAAATACCGCGAAGGGTTTCGCCCCTTCGCTCCTTCCGTGCTTGCGGAAGATGCTCACCAGTTTTTCGATATACAGTGTGATTCCCCCTATATGCTTCTTATTGCCGACCTTCTTGAAGAACATAGAAAATCATTGCCGGCCGGTTACTATGATCTGCCGCTCTTTGAAAGGCTCTATACGCCGCGCAGCGATCTCCAGGCGATTACCCACCTGGATTTTTCAGCCCGGATACAGACGGTGCATAAGGAAACAAATCCCCGTTACCACAGATTAATAAGCCGGTTTAAGGAAAAAACAGGTTACGGCATCCTTGTGAATACATCATTCAATGTGCGGGGCGAACCGATCGTCTGTACGCCCGAAGATTCCTTTTCCTGTTTCATGGCGACGGAAATAGATACACTGGTTATAGGCAATATTCTCTTTATCAAAAAAGAGCAACCCGACTGGAATAACAGAGAAAAGTGGAAGCGGACGTTCGCGCCCGACTAGGAGGATACGATGGAATTTCTGAAGGATCTTTGGGGTTTTATGAAGGAAAGAAAGAAGTGGTGGCTGTTTCCGATTATTATTGTTCTGCTGTTTTTCGGGGCCCTGATTGTCTTGTCGAGCGGTTCGGCCATTGCCCCGTTTATCTATACACTATTCTGAGGAAGGGTTCATGATGCCCAGGCGAATAGAAATTGTTGAAACGATCTCGATCCTTGCCCTCGCTGCGCTCGTCATCCATTTCGTATGGGAGGCGAAATGGCTTGTTTGGCTTGCCGCGGGATTGCTGGTCCTTGCCCTGAAGCCGAACCCGTTGGCCAATCTCATCGCCGGACTCTGGCTGAAATTGTCCGAACATATCGGCAACTTTATGTCTAAGGTCATATTGTCACTCGTCTTTTTTTTACTATTGACGCCCCTTGCCGCGCTCTACCGTTTATTCAACCACGAGATGACTAAATCCTTCTTCGACCGGACATCGACAACAACATTCCACGCAGCAAGGGTTCCCGGCAAAGAAGATTTCAAAAATCCGTGGTGAGGCGACCGTGAAGATATGAATGACATCAATGCATAATATCCACGAACTCACAACCTCCGTCGTGCTTTGCACATACAACGGCGAGAGGTACCTGCAGCAGCAACTGGACAGCCTGTTGGCCCAGTCGCGCCTGCCCGGGAAAATCGTGGCGATGGACGACGGATCGACCGATAGAACGTGGGAAATCCTTCGGGCATTCGCCGAGCAGGCTCGCGGGCGGGGCATCACGGTCGAAGCGCAGCGTAACCCCAACAATATGGGTTATGTCCGCAATTTCGAGAGGGCACTGCAACGCGCGGGGACAAACCTGATTTTTGTCTGCGACCAGGACGACGTCTGGCGCCCCGATAAACTGGCGGTCATGTACGAGCGCTTTACCGCCGATCCCGACCTGCTGATGTTGCACAGCGATGCAAGGCTGGTCGACGCGCATCTGGGCGACCTCGGTTGTTCCTTGTTCGATGCGCTGGAGCTTGGACCCGACGAATTGCAACGTGTACACGATGGATACGGTTTCGATGTGCTTTTGCGGCGATGCATCGTCACCGGCGCCACGATGGCGTTCCGAAGCGATCTGCTCGCTTGCGCGGTGCCCTTCGGAGACGGCTGGATCCACGATGAATGGCTTGCCATAGTCGCTTCTGCGATCGGCAAGATCGACGTGGTCGAACGCCCAATGATCGACTATAGACAACACGACGCCAATCAACGCGGCATGAGTCGTCGAACCCTGGATGTCAAGGTTAGAGAGATTGCGTTATCCAGGGCAGAGCTGCTTTGCAACGACGCCAGGCGCATGGAGTCGCTACGGCAACGTTTACGCCTTCTGCCGGTCGCTGTTGCGAAGAACTTCCCGGCGCGTGTGCAGGACAAGCTCGAACACACCCGCTTTCGGATGCATATCACCGATACTGCGCGTATCAAACGGATATCGCCTGTCCTCAAGGAAGCCGCCAGTGGTCGTTACCGGCTCTACGGCGCCGGTATACGTTCGGTGCTGCGCGATTTGCTGCGGGGGGACTGAGACGTGACGGTGCAACCGGAAGTTCAACCTCGATGTGCAACGACAGCAGATAAGGTTTGCGCAATCGCGGTGTCGTATTTCCCCGATGTGGCGACGCTGCAAAAGCTCTTCACCGCCACCTTGCCGCAAGTCGACGCATTGGTCATCGTCGACAATGGCGCCTCTGATGATACGTTCGACGGGTTTTACGTAGATGCCGAAAACGACAAAACCGTCCTTCTTAAACAGCCCGGGAATATCGGTCTTGCCGCCGCGTTCAATTGCGGTATCGCGTGGGCGCGCGAGCGAGGGTTTTCGCATGTGCTCCTGCTCGATCAAGACAGTGAACCGGCGCAAGGGATGGTCGATACCCTGATGCAAGCTTATTCCTCCTCGTTTGCCGGACGCAGGATTGCCGCAGTCGGCCCGCGCTTCCACGATGCGAGGGAAGACCGATACGCGCCATTTGTGCGCATCGGGTTTCCGATCAACTGTAAAATGTACGATTCGGGAAAAGACGGTCTGGTCGCATGCGATTTCCTGATCAGTTCGGGATCGCTCATATCGCTGGCCGCGCTCGCTGACATCGGTCCAATGGACGAAAGTCTGTTCATCGACAATGTCGATCTGGAGTGGAGTTTTCGCGCCCTGGCCAAGGGCTATGCCTTGATCGGGGTCTGCACGACGACGATGCATCATCGCCTCGGCCACAGTCGTCGGCAACTGCCCTTTGGCCTCGGCCAGATCAAGGTTCACGATCCAATACGGCTGTACTATATCATGCGCAATCGCCTGTTGTTGTATCGTCTGCCGCATACACCGACCGTATGGATTGCGCAGGATGTACCGCGGGCGGCGGTCAAGTTTCTGCTGTTCTCGCTGCTGATCGCTCCACGCATCGATAACGTCCGTTTCATGCTGGCCGGATTGCGCGATGGCCTGCTCGGGCGGAGAGGTCCTTATATTGAGAGCTGGAGGCGAAAGCGGTGATGGCGAATCATCGTCCCCTCGTTCTTGTTACGGGCGCTACCGGCGCCATTGGACCGCTCGTTGTTGAAGCCTTCCTTACTGCGGGTTATTCCATCCGCACCCTGTCGCTCGATCCCCCGCCGGCGGGCGCCTGTCCGGTGGATGTAGAGGCGCTCATCGGCGATGTCATCGATCTGTCGGCTGTACAGGCGGCCGTGCAGGGCGTCGAATCGGTGGTTCACCTGGCCGCGTTGCTGCATGTGGTGAATCCTCCGGATCATCTGCTGGATCTGTATCGGAAAATAAATGTCGGCGGCACAAAAAACGTGGTAGAGTCCGCTGTAAAAGCGAATGTCAGGCGGGTCCTTTTTTTCAGCACCATTTCGGTCTATGGCGACACCGAAGGTCATATCGTCAACGAAGACACGTCGCCCCGGCCCGACACCTTTTACGGGAGGACCAAGCTCGAAGCCGAGAAAATGGTTCTGACTGCAAAAGACAAAACCGGAAACCCGATCGGAACGGTCCTGCGCCTGGCGGCCGTCTATGGTTCAAGAGTCAAGGGAAATTACCGGCAACTGCTCATGGCTCTGGAAAGAGGATGGTTTTTCCCCATCGGGTCAGGGCGGAATCGGCGGACCGTGATTTATGATAAAGATATCGCAAAGGCGGCGGTCCTGGCTCTCGGTCATCCGGCGGCGGCGGGACGGCTCTATAATGTGTCCGATGGTCAATATCATCGGCTGAAAGAGATGATAGAGGCGATCTGTCGAGCCCTTGGCCGTATCCCCCCCCGCTTTTCCTTACCGGCCGCGCCGGTCCGCGTCACTGTCGGAGTATTCGAAGACGCGCTGAAAATGATCGGTTTGAAGCCGCCTGTCACCCGGGCGACAATCGATAAATACCTGGAGGATGTCGCAGTGGATTGCCAGCTTATCCAAAAAGAACTTGGGTTTACGCCCGGGTTTGATTTGACTGCAGGCTGGGAGGAGGCGGTTCGGGAAATGCGCCGCCCTGGAAGGGGGAATCAGCCGTGACTCTCTCCGCATTTCTTACCCATCTCGCTTTTGCCTTTTCGCTCGTGATCCTGTCGATAGTGATTACGCGCCTGATGATTTCCCGTATCCGGATATTGGATATCCCGAACGAACGATCTTCCCATGACAACCCGATACCAAAATCCGGCGGCATTGCGATCGTGGCGACCTTTTTTATCGGCGTCGTTATCGTCGCCATTGTCGCGGAAACGACAATGATCAACAGAGTCTATTTTTATGGTTTTGCAATATCGGCGCTGCTGATCGCCGCCATTTCCCTCTATGACGACATGAAAAATAAACCGTTCCTCATGAAGCTGCTGACACAAATCGTTGCTGTTGCCGTCGTTTTGGCCGCTGGGATTGTCATCGACAAGATCAATATCCCCTTTTCGGGGGATGTGCAGCTCGGCTGGCTGGGATATCCGGTCTCCTTTCTGTGGATTTTAGGCCTGACGAATGCGTTTAATTTCATGGACGGTCTGGACGGCCTGGCGGGCGGCGTCGCCCTGATCGCGAGCCTTTTTTTCTGTGCGATTACGTTCTTGCAGGGCAGCCTCTTTGTGTATATTATCTCTTATACGATCATCGCCGGTACGATGGGATTTCTGATCTATAACTTCCCAACGGCCCGTATCTTTATGGGTGATGTGGGCAGCGCCTTTCTGGGCTTCACGTTTGCCGTGCTGGCGATCGTTGCCGCGCGCTATGATCGCTCGCACACCTCCTTTTTCGTCATGCCGCTTTTGCTGTTTCATTTTATCTATGATACGGCGTTCACCTTTTCCAGAAGGCTGTTGAGCCGGCAGAAGGTGACTGAAGCCCACCGAACACATTTATATCAGCTTTTCCAGCGCCTTGGATATAATCATCCGACGGTCGCTGTTTTTCATTACGGCCTTTCCCTTTTGCAAGGGGTTGCCGCCGTCCTGATGGTGAATGCCCCCGGAGACAGCAGGCGATTGCTGTTTTTTGCGCCTTTTATCGCCGTGGAGGTGATCTATTCTTATATCATCATAAAATCGGCAAAAAAGGCCGGGTTATTGTAGTATTCGGGCATGGGTTAAAAAATTGAAACCAGGACTCGCCATGAAGATGCAGTTGAAAAACGGCCATTTTTATCTGATGCTCCTTAGCGATGCGCTCCTCTTCGCCGCGGCGCTGAGCCTCGCTTACCTTTTTCGCTTCGAATTCGCACTGGATGACTTCTTTGCCGGACAACTCAAGGAGATCATCATCATAGTCCTGCCGCTGAAGCTGTGCGTCTTCTTCCTGTTCGGTCTATACAAAGGGATGTGGCGTTACACGAGCACCGGTGATTTCTGGAGACTGCTGCAGGCTTCGGCAACTGCGACGCTCCTGATCTTGTCGTTCATTTTTGTCTTTTTCCGATTTGAGGGAGGGTATTCCCGGGCCGTCTTCGTGATGGACGGCGGGTTGACCTTTCTGTTGACCGGCTCTCTGCGAATGTTCATACGGACTCTCTATTTGAGACTGGACCGGAACGGACAGGCCGTGTTCATCCCGACCGCTCAGCGAAAACGTATTCTCATCGTAGGCGCCGGGTCCGCCGGAGAAAAAACATTGCGGGAAATCAACGAAAACGATCATCTCCCCTATTCTGTCGTCGGTTTCGTCGATGATGACCGGAAAAAGCACGGTCGCTCGATCCACGGCATACCGGTCCTGGGTTCGCTCCACGAACTGGCCAAGCTTGTCGAAGACAAAGGCGTCAGGGAGATACTGATCGCCATCCCTTCCGCCACGGGCGATCAGATGCGCCGGATTGTCGAGGCCTGCAAGTTCTGTTCGATCGCCTACAAGACCCTGCCGGGAATAGGCGAGATCATCGATGGGCGGGTCAGCATCAAGGCTTTGCGAGATGTCAACTATGAAGACCTCCTGGGGCGTTCGCCCGTACAATTGGACATGAGGGAAATCATGGGGTGTCTCAACGGCAAATCCGTTCTGGTGACAGGTTGCGGGGGATCGATCGGGGCTGAGCTATGCCGTCAGATCGTCCGTTTTGAACCGCAAACCCTGATCCTGCTGGATGCAAACGAGTCTAACCTTTTTCATATCGAGCTGGAGCTTCGCAACAAGCTGCACTGGGATCGTTGCCATGCGGTCCTGGGCCGTGTCCAGGATGAATCGCTCATGACTTCGGTCTTTGAAAAATACCGGCCCCAGGTGGTTTTTCATGCGGCTGCCTATAAACATGTCCCCATGCTGGAGAAGAATCCCTGGGAAGCGGTGTTCAACAACATCATCGGCAGTCGCGTCATCATGGAGATGGCCAGCAGGTATGCGACAGAAAGGTTTGTTCTCGTTTCCACCGACAAAGCCGTGCGACCGACAAGCGTCATGGGGGCAAGCAAGCGGGTGACCGAACTGTTCCTGCACGCCTATCGGCAAGGTACGGTGACCCGCTTCATGGCCGTTAGATTCGGCAATGTGATCGGATCTTCGGGTTCGGTCATTCCTGTATTCAGGAATCAGATCGAGCAGGGGGGCCCGGTGACGGTCACCCATCCGGATGTACGGCGGTTTTTTATGACCATCTCCGAAGCCGCCCAACTGATCCTTCAAGCCGGGGCGATGGGGCAGGGCGGCGAGGTGTTTATCTTAAAAATGGGAACACCGGTAAAGATTGTCGATATGGCGAGGGATTTGATCCGGCTCTCCGGCCGGGAGCCCGATACGGACGTGAAGATCACTTTTACGGGCCTTCGGGACGGCGAAAAACTCTACGAGGAACTGATTACCGTCGGCGAAGGGATAGTTCCGACGAAACACGAAAAGATCATGGTCCTTCGCGCCGACAGCCAGGCCGTCTTCTCGGCTTCCCCGCAGGAACCGTCTATTTCCTTGGATGCGCAACTCAAAGAGTTGTACATGGCGGCAGATCGTTTCGATGCCCCGGCAATCAAGAAAAAAATGCGGGACATCGTTCCGGAATACGTGTCCCAGGACACCGCGAGCATTCTTTAAGGCAGGTTTATCTCCCGAGCGGCTTCGCCTCGTCGATGAGCATGATCGGGATATCCTCCCGGATCTCGTAAAGCAGCCTGCACCGCTCGCAGATCAGGCCGTCCTCCGCCGGCGTCAATCGAACCTCCCCCTTGCATTTCGGACAGGCTAATATCTCCAGAAGTTCCTTATT
>MICN01000038.1 GCA_001829875.1 Syntrophus sp. GWC2_56_31 | reverse complement strand
CTTGTCTCTGAGTTTCTGGTAATGGACCCAGACCTCTCCGGCATTCTTCCCGCCGGGCATCTTCTCCACCTGTTGCACAAAAGCCTTTTGGGCGGCGGGCAGGATTTCTTTATTCAGCTTTGCTTTGTCCGCAGGCGTCATGTCATTGATGACGACACCGAAGTCCTGCCACTTCTTTTTCAGCATGGCCGTCTCCGCATACATGGCTTTGGAGAAGTAATCGATCCAGTCGGACTGTAATTTCATTAAGATGCCCTGGACATCCGCGGGCAGTTTTTTCCATACATCGAGCCGTGTTGAACGCTGCGTGCCGAGGGAGTAACCGGCCCCAACCTCAACCACGCTCTTGATCACCTCCCAGTGCTTGAAGCCGTCGCTCACGATATAGGTGAAGCCGGTGCCGTCCATTGTTCCACGGGACAATGCCTCATAGATATCGGCGTAGGACATGAATACGGATTTCAGTCCCATCCGCTTCTCCGCCTCGAAGAGCGAGCCTCCGTAAGTGCGGACAATCTTGCCCTTCATGTCATCGAAGGTGACGACCTTGCTTCTGAAACCGTAGTGCATCAGTCCGCTGTGATGAGTGAACAGCGGCTTCAACCCCAGTTTTTCCTGCTCCGCTCTGACGTAAGGGTCCTCGTTGTAGAGGTCGGTAGCGGCTTTCTGGGCGACCCATAAGTCCGAGCTGACTCCGACCATCTCCGCCATCATCGACAGGGGCATCTCGCTGGGGAAATAAGGGGGACACACCTGAGTGACATCGGCCAACCCGGTCTGGAGGGCAGGCAGCGCTTGCGGCCATCCGGAGAGGGACCCGCCGAAGTATTGCTGGACCCTGACCCGGCCGTTGGTGCGCCTCTCTACCTGGTCTTTCCACCAGAGCAGGTGTGGATAGAAGAATCCGGCCGCCGGGAAGGCTTCGGCATGTTTCAGGGTGATGATAGGTTGAGATTCTGCGGCTGCCGCTGGTCTGGCAAAGACGACAAGTGTCAAGCCAACCATCAGAAATAGTACGATTACCGTTAATAATCCCTTTTTCATTTTACCCCTCCTTTTGCTTGGTGTTGTCACAGTTAATATGAATAACGCGTGTATACACGTCCCAAGGACTTAAGGATAAAATAAGGATCGTTGTTTTTTTACAGGAGCGACTATGTCAATAAAGAGATCGTGTGTCAACAAAAAAATGGAGATGAAACCGGCTTGACACGGATACTCCGTTTCCCTATATGCTTTTCGGATAAACGCTGAAAATAGGAAAGAGAGGACACACAAGATCATAACATGAATGGCACATGCTTTTTAGAGGCATTATCGGTTTTTATCGGCCATCTGTCGCAATCAGGTTCCGAGCGGTCATTTCCTCCGGTATATCCAGGCCAAGCAGGTAAAGAATCGTCGGGGCGATGTCGGAAAGTTTCCCGCGCTCGATAAGCCGCTTGCCCGGCGAATCCCTGGCGACATAAATCAGTTCGACGGGATTGCGGCTATGGCTGGTCTTTGCCATACCGGTCTGATGGTCGATCATTTCCTCCGAGTTCCCGTGGTCCGCCGTGATGAGGATATGCGCATCGAGTTCGAGAAGGCGATTTACAATCCTGCCCTCGCATTCGTCCACGATCTCAATGGCCCGCACGGCAGCGCCCATGTCTCCCGTGTGCCCCACCATATCACCGTTTGCAAAATTCACTGCGATAAAATGATAAGGGTTGTCCTGCAGCCGTTTCAGGAGCTCATCGGTTACACTGCGGGCCTCCATCTCCGGATGACTGGCGAAGGTCGCCGGATCGAAACGGCTTGGGACTTCTACCTGATCTTCGTTTCTGTATGGAGTGGTGAGCTTACCGTTAAAAAAACTCGTGACGTGCCTGAACTTCTGTGTTTCGGCTATGCGCAGTTGCCGAAGACCGCTTGCGGATATCACCTCGCCTAGGAGATGTGTCATCCCTCCGCCGGCGTCGATGGCGCCTAACATGTAGTCGGTGAACTCATCCCAGTATCGCGTCAGCCCGACGTAGGTTACGGTCGGTTTCGTCCGAAGGCTCCCGGGATACTTCGGATCGACAAATGCCATGGAGAGTTGTATGGCACGGTCCTGCCGGTAATTGGTGTGCAAGAGGCAATCGCCGTTCCTGACACCATCATAGTCGCCGATCACGTGCGGATGGATGTATTCGTCGCACATCTCTTTGCCATCGGGGGTTCTGTCCTCGGCATAGGTGGTCTTCACAGCGGTCTGGGCATCGACGGCATTGCGGCCCTCGCAGGAAACAATGCAATGATAGGCTGCGTCGGTCAGTTGCCATTTCCTGGAACGGTCCATGCCGTAGTACCGGCCCATCACAGTCCCGATCGCGCACCCTCCGACTTCCTGCATCACCCGGGTTAGGGTTGCAAGGTATTCAAGACAGCTGCGGGGCGGCGTATCGCGACCATCCAGGAAGGGATGGATGATGATGAGCCCCTCGGGATAATCCAGCCGTGCCCGTCGCATGATCTTGAACAGATGCTCTTGATGTGCATGCACCCCCTCATCCTGGAGCAGACCGAGCAGATGCAGACGGCTTCGGTTTTTCGTCCAATCCGTGATGATTTTTCCCCACGCCCCGCCGTTAAAGAGTTTCCCGGAGCTCAATTCGTCGTCGATACGCTTGAGTTCCTGGGTGACGATTCGCCCGGCCCCCATATTGAGATGGCCCACTTCGGATGAACCTTGATATCCATCCGGAAGCCCGACCGGTTCACCGGCAGAGTCGAGAAGCGTCCATGGATACCGGGTCGTGTAAAAATCGTTGTTGGGCGTCCGGGCTGCGAGTACGGCATTGCCTTCCGACATGTCACTGTATCCCCATCCGTCACGAATGATCAAGCATACGGGCCGCACGTCAGGTTCCTCCTTTCCATTATCCGTACTATCTCGATGACATCCCAGTGCAGCGCCTTGAGAGAGATTGTCTTGCCGAGATACCGGGCCAGCCTTATCCGGTCCCGCGATGTCGCATCACCCCAGAATCAGTAACGCCACGTATCGGTTCAGGCCGGTCGTATTATACGCCACTCACCATTTCTTGTCAAATTATTTTTACAAAAATGATTTGCATAGAAATGATTAATATGTTAAGAAGCGATCGTATTTAACCGTCAGGCGGAGGGGGTTATGGGCAAAAAAGTTGTGGTTGTCGCGGGAATCATCGATGATATCAGAAGGGTCTTCCAGGCCGTGAACGAACAGTCAAAAAAGGCCAAGCGAGAAACCGGCCTCACCGGCCCTCAGCTATGGGCCATCAAGATGATCGAGGAATTGTCTCCAGTCAGGGTGTCTGATCTGGCGGCCAGAATGTACCTCCACCCGGCTACCGTCGTCGGAATCCTTAACCGACTTGAATTGCACGGTCTCATCAAGAGGATGCGCACCAACGAAGATAGGCGCGTTGTAAAAGTAACGCTGACGGATGCGGGCAATGCGATAGTGGCAAAAGCGCCGCAGGTCGCACAGGGATTGCTTGTAGCCGGATTGGAGGGTCTGCCGCTGAAGAAACTGCAAGATATATCAGACAGTCTGGAGGAACTGGTGCGTATACTCGGTGCGCAGGAGCTCCCCCCGCGATTGATCCTTTCTCTCGATATCAATGTGAGGAAGAAGAAGGCGCAGGGAAGAGTTCCGGATGGCTTCACGCAAACAACGGCATGAAAACAAGGATCGTGGTGTGGATGGGTTATTACACGGACTTGTTTTGGATCGTAAAATACTTGCGGAATCGAAGGAGCATTCCTGTGCAATTGATCATTTTTACGGATCTCGACGGCAGCCTGCTTAACCATGAAGATTATTCCTTCGCTGCGGCAAGACCCTCCATCGAAAGGATGAAAATGGGGGGCATTCCCCTGATCATTACAACAAGCAAGACCAGGCCGGAAGTGGAACACCTACAGCAGGATATAGGTATACGGGAACCGTTCATCGTCGAAAACGGAGGCGGCATCTTCTTCCCCCGCGGATACCGGAATTTAACGATCGAGAACGGGGAGCGGCATGAGGATTACACCCTCATATGCATCGGGACGAGATATTCGATGGTTCGTCGTTTTATAAAAAAAATTGGTGCACGGTTTGAAATAAGGGGTTTCGGCGACCTGACGACCGAAGAAATATCCGAGCTAACCGGTCTGTCTCAAGGCCGGGCAGAAATGGCAAAGGCGAGAGAGTTCACCGAGCCGTTCCTTTTGAAACGGCCGGAGGGTATCGACTGCTTGAGCGCACTGGCCGCGGCAAAAGACTTGAAAGTGACGCAGGGTGGGCGTTTTTATCACTTGATGGGCATAGAACAGGACAAAGGGGTGGCAGTCCGGACTGTCATGGATATCTTCAGGATCAATTCCGTCGAGGAGTTGACGACTATCGGGCTCGGCGACAGCGAAAACGACCTGCCGATGCTCGAACAGGTCGACATCCCCGTTCTGATACCCCGCCCGGGGAAAGGTTTTCTGGATGCCCATCTGCCGGGGATGATCCGGGCGAAGGAACCGGGGGCGAGGGGCTGGAACGATGTCGTGCAGAAGCTCTTGAATGAAAATCAGGAGTTCACCATTAAGAAATCATAAAAAGACAGGAGAGGAATCCATGACAAAAGTGACCCGGTTTTCCACGGCATTGAGACCACATGTCACAACGAAGATCGAACAGCTCGGATATGCCGACATCGTCATCGGAATCCCCGCATACGGCAGCGGCGACTCCATCGTTCATGTCATCAAGACCGTCATCAAGGGAATCGAGCAATATTACCCGCAGATGAAGGCCCTCATCATGGTTTCGGACGGCGGTTCAACCGATGACACGAGGGATCTGGCCCGCTCCGTCGATCCGAAATCGTACAACATCGAAAGCATCGTGACCATCTACCGGGGCATCCCCGGCAAGGGGTCGGGACTGCGGGCCGTTTTCGAGGTAGCCGCCTTCCTCAAGGCAAGGGCTATTGCCGTTTTCGATTCAGACCTGCTGTCGATTACACCGGAATGGGTGCGCAACTTTCTGGAGCCCGTCTTCCACGGTTACGATTATGTTGCCCCCTTTTACAACCGTTACAAGCTCGACGGGACCATCACAAACACCATCGCCTACAACTTGACCCGGGCGCTCTACGGGCAGCGGATCAGGCAGCCGATCGGGGGGGATTTCGGCATCTCCCCAGAGCTGGTCAAGCACTACCTCGATCAGGATGTATGGGCCACGGATATAGCCAAATTCGGGATCGATATCTGGATGACCACATCGGCCATTGTGGGAAACTTCAAAATCTGCCAGGCGAAACTGGGTGCAAAGCTCCATGACCACAGGGATCCCTCCTCCGATTTGGGTCCCATGCTTCGCCAGGTGGTCGGGACCATATTCCAGTTGATGGATCAGTACCAGGATTACTGGCTGAAGGTCGATGGATCGATGGAGGTCCCCACTCTTGGAAAGTTCGCAGGCCAGAAGGCCAAAGCATTCGACATCGACCAGGCCAACCTCGTAGAGTATTTCAAGGTAGGCCTGAATAATTTCGGCGGTGTCTGGAAGAATATCATTGAAGCAAAGGACTTCAAAATCATCCGGGAGATTGCGCGAATCGATAAAAGCGATCAATTCTTGATGCCGCTCGACACCTGGGTCCGGATTGTCTATCGGTACGCCGGCGCCTTCCATGCGACACCCCGGCAACGGTTCAAAGTCCTCGATACACTGACGCCCCTGTATTACGGGCGGGTCGGCTCCCTGGTCAACGAGCTCCGGGACAAAACGCCGGAGGAAGCCGAGCAGCATTTTGAACAAAATGCCCTTGCCTTCGAGCGAATGAAAGGGTACATGGTCGGGATCTGGAAAAGAAAGGAGGAATAGAAATGGCCGATTTCAGTCAAAGCGGCGTGATCACGACACTGCAAAAACTGAAGGCAAGGCCGGTAGAGGAGATCGAACGGGAACTGAAGGTGATTTCCCAGAAGCGGAAAATGGTCCTCCTTCTCCCCGCCCTCGTGACGGAATTCGATGGGGATGCCATGCCGCGGATCATCGAAGAATTGAAGGGTGTGAGCTACCTCTATAAGATCGTCCTCTCGCTTGATCGGGCAAGTGAAACGCAGTTCAACAAGATCAGGAAAATCATGTCGGTTCTCCCGGG
>MICN01000037.1 GCA_001829875.1 Syntrophus sp. GWC2_56_31 | reverse complement strand
CCGTCGTCGGATCGGGGCTCTCCTGTCCGGCGTGCAACGACAGGGTTTCGATTCCTTTTTTTAACATGATATTGTCTCCTTCCCCTATAGGGATGTAAGAGTGATCCTATTGGTATGAAACAAAAAACCCGCTGCTTCTTCACCGATCAGCGGGTTGCCTTATTCATGGATGTACATAAAAGAGCTTCACATGAACAGACCTCCCCGTCCGGTGTAATAACACATGCACATCATAATGTTAAGCAAATTATTGTCTTTTTTCCGCATCTCTCTTCTCCTTCTGTCGTTTGACCATCTCGGCCAGCGTGATGTTCTCCAGAGTCTGCCGCATGCCTTTCGACACCTCCTCCCAGATGTCCTTCGAGACACAGGACGGAGCGCGATCGCAGATCGAGGGGTTGTCAACACAGTCGACAAGGCACAGGGAACCCTCCAGGACATCGAGGATCTCCTTCAGGGAGATGCTCTCCGGCGTCCTCCCCAGGATATAACCGCCGTGCGCACCCCGCGTGGAGGTGATGAGCCTCGTCGTCTTCAACGGGTTGATCAGCTGCCAGAGATACTTCGCCGAGATCGCCTGGCGTTCGGCGATGTCCTTCAGGAAGATCGGGCCGTCCCCATAATGGAGGGCAAGATCGAACATCAACCGCACCCCGTAGCGCCCCCGTGTCGACAATTTCATCAAAGGACCCCGTATTCGTCTCCACTATCCATACCGTATTAGTAGACATTATACCCACGAAAACATTTCTGTCAAGTAAATTCTTGTAAAAAAAAAGTATATCATAGTATCATCGAATCAATGGATGCTCAATACCGCAAAGAAAGGGTCGCACTCCTCTCGGTTGTTTCCAACACGACGCTTGTCGCCATGAAGCTGATCGTAGGCATTGGGATCGGGTCGGTTTCGGTCATCTCGGAGGCAATCCATTCCGGAGTCGACCTGATTGCCGCCGTTATTGCCCTCTTCTCGGTAAAAACCTCCAGCCTGCCGGCCGACGGGAAGCACCCTTTCGGCCATGGAAAGATCGAAAATATCTCCGGGACCGTCGAGGCCCTACTGATCTTCGTTGCGGCGGTCTGGATCATCTGGGAGGCTATACAAAAGATTCTTGAACCGCAGCCGGTGGAGACCGTCGGCTGGGGCGTCATCGTCATGCTTTTCTCCGCCGCCGCCAACACCGTCGTTGCCCGGATGCTGTTCAAGGTGGGGAAGGAAACGGATTCGGTCGCCCTCATCGCCGACGGCTGGCACCTGCGGACCGACGTTTACACCTCGGCGGGCGTCACGGTCAGCCTCGCCGTAATCTGGGGTGGAGAGCTTCTCTTCCCGGGACTCCATTTTCATTGGCTTGACCCTGTCGCGGCTATCGGCGTCGCCGGCCTCATCCTTAAAGCGGCGTGGGACCTGACCCGGCAGTCGGCAGGCGGTCTGATGGACGAGACGCTTCCCCCCGAGGAGGAGGAGGAAATCCGCCGGCTGATTCGCTCTCAGTTGCCGCTGGTCCACGGCTTTCACCAACTGCGCACCCGCAAGGCCGGACACTTCCGGTTTATCGAGGTCCACATCCAGGTCGACGGGAAGATGTACGTCGAAACCGCCCATGCCCTCAACCAGGACCTGGTTCGGCGGATCAAGGATCGCTTCCGTCAGGCGACGGTTACGGTCCATACCGAACCCTGCAACGGCCAATGCGCCGAGAAGTGTCTTGCGGGCTGCCTCCTGACGGAAAAGGACCGGACCCGTATCCGGCAAACGGTTGCCGAAAATGCCGAAACTGTTTAAACTAGATGATAAGGAGAACCGTATGCGCATCGCCATCATGGGACAGGCCCCCTTCGGCGCCAAGGTTTTGGAAACCCTAACGGACCGCGGCGAGGAAGTGATCGCCGCCTGGCTCCCCCAGGGCAAAGCCGGGGCAAAGCCCGACTCCCTGCAGATCGCCGCCGATGGGCGGGGGATCCCTGTATATCGTCCGGAAAGTTACAAATCCCCCGAGACCCTCCGAGCCTTTGGGGCATTGAAGGCCGATCTGTTAATCATGGCCTTCGTCACCGACATCATTCCGCATGATTTGATCAAAACCCCTTCACAAGGGGCGATCTGCTACCATCCCTCGCTCCTCCCCCGTCACCGCGGCGGGAGCGCAATCAACTGGGCCTTGATCATGGGAGATAGGGAAACGGGGCTTACGATCTTCTGGGCGGACGCCGGAATCGACACAGGGCCGATCCTTCTGCAGAAGCGGGTCCCCATCGGCAAGGAGGATACGACCGGATCGATCTACTTCAACCGACTTTTTCCCCTCGGAATCGAAGCGATGGCGGAGTCCGTCGCTCTCATCAAGGCAGGGCGGGCGCCCCGTTTCGTCCAGGACGAAAGCATCGCCACCTATGAGCCGCTCTGCAATGACAAGGTCGCCCGGATCGACTGGGAACGGTCTGTGGAAGAGGTCTACAACCTTATCCGGGGCTGCGATCCCCAGCCGGGGGCGTACTCGTATTATAACGGCGAAAAGGTCCGCTTCTTCGAGGCACGCCGCAGCGATGCCGCCCCCTCCGCCCGGCCGGGGGAGATCACCGCAACGGATGAAGAGGGGCTCACGATCGTAGCCGGAAACGGTGCGATCCGTATCGGCAAGGTTCGGACCGAGGCGGGAAAACAGGACGCTCCCGCCTTCGCTGCACAAAGGGGGCTCAAACGGGGCGACCGGTTCGCCGCTGCTTGAAGCGGCAAGATCTTAGCGCAACTTGGAAGGAGTTAGCCAGCTAATCCAAAAGGGAGGGGCGCAGATGCAGGTCGAAATCGGCGGTTATCGCCCGGGGGCGATCGGCCGCGTCGCCGAAATGCATGCGGAATATTACCACCGTCACTGGGGATTCGGCCTTTTCTTCGAATCCAAGGTAGCGAAGGAACTCGCGGAATTCCTCTGCCGCTTTGAAAAGGGGCGCGATGGCTTCTGGACACTATCCAGCGGCGATCGAGTGGAAGGGGCGATTGCCATCGACGGCTCGAAGGCGGCAAACGAGGGGGCGCACCTCCGCTGGTTCATCGTCTCTCCGGAACTCAAAGGCAGCGGCTGGGGCCGGCGTCTCATGACGGAGGCCGTCGCCTTCTGCGACCGGCACGCCTACCAGCGGATCGGCTTATGGACCTTCGCGGGCCTCGATGCGGCCCGTCACCTCTACGAAACTTTCGGTTTTCGCCTCGTTTCCCAGCAGGAAGGCGAGCAGTGGGGATCGCGTGTCAGCGAGCAGCGCTTCGAACGCAATCAGGACGTCAATCAATCCCGAGAGTAAATTATCACAGGCCCTCCCGATAAATCTCCTTGACATGCAAGAAGGCAGTTCTTATCCTAAGCGACGAAAAAAGCAAAGGGCTATCCGCCTGTATTATGGCGGATTATCGGGCTAAGTTATGAAATTGAAAGATAAAGTCGCAATCATCACCGGAGCGGGCAGGGGATTGGGCCGTTCCGTCGCTCTGGCCTTCGGCAGACAAGGAGCGAAGATCGTCCTTGCGGCAAGGGGCAAGGAGGAAATCGACCAACTGGCCGAACAACTGCGAGCCTTGAGAAGGGATGCCATCGCCATCCCCGCGGATATCTCCGACGAAGATCAGGTGAAACACCTGATCGAAAGGACCTTGGAGACTCAC
Organism: Syntrophus sp. GWC2_56_31; assembly: GCA_001829875.1. Taxonomy (GTDB): domain Bacteria; phylum Desulfobacterota; class Syntrophia; order Syntrophales; family UBA5619; genus JAKAFS01. The sequence continues at coordinate 2,534 of MICN01000037.1, read as the reverse complement.
GGTACGGTGGATATCCTGGTCAACAACGCCGGGACAAGAGGTCCCATCGGACCGATTCACAGCACCTCCTTGTCGGACTGGGAAGCGGCCTTGAGGGTCAATCTGACTTCGGCATTCCTTTGCTCAAAGGCCGCTCTCCCGACCATGATGGAAAAAAAAGAGGGGAAAATCATCAATGTGGCCACCACGATGACGCTAAGACCGAATTTGACCCCATACATGGTTGCAAAGGCAGGGCTCATCCAATTCACGAAGCAGCTGTCGCGCGAACTTAAAGAGTACAACATCCAGGTCAATTGCATTCATCCCGGCGTTATGGATACACGCATGCAGGAGGAGATAAGAAAGGCCGGAACGCAAGCGATTGGGACCGATATGTTTGAGCGGCTTAAAGAGGAGGGCATTTTGCAGTCGCCGGATGAGCCGGCGAAACTGATCCTCTTTCTGGCATCGAAGGCGGCCGACGGCATAAATGGAGAATATCTGTCTTTTGACGACAAAGCAGTGAAATCGCTCATTTCTTAGGAGCCCATGTTCACCAGACTGGCAAACATTTTCACCAAAACACATCGGGACTTTGAGGCATTCCAGATTGAGGCCTCCACATACAGCGCCCTGGAATGCCGGGTCTGCCCGCGCGAGATTTTCGGGGAGCAATGGATATTCCAGAATATGTCCATGGAGACGTTTGAAAAGATAGGCCGGCATTTTCATCTTACCCAATGGGTCTCTTTTTACGGATGGGGGGATCCGCTGGAAAATGAGCATATCTTTTCCATGCTTCGCCTGGCCAAGGGAAAAGGGTGTTTGACCGGCCTTTCCACCAATGGCACGCATTTAAACGAGACCCTTTCCGGTCAATTGTTGTCCACAGGTCTGGATCTGATGGTGGTCTTCCTGGAGGCGGCCACCCATGAGATGCAAGCAGCCCTGGTCGCAGGGTCCGATTTTAAGAGGATTCTGGAGCAGGTTGAAGGATTCCTCCGTTTAAGAAACTCCCTCGGGTCCGATATACCAAAAGTCAAACTCTCTTTCCCCATGACACGAATGAATATGAAGGATCTTCCCGGGCTCGTTCCTCTTGCGGCAAAAATGGGTGTGGATGGGGTGGCCTTCCATAACCTCGATTACCTGCCGGATGAACGATGCAACATCCTGCGCGCCTTCTATCACGAGTCCCCTACCGCCATCTTTGAGCAAAGCATCGCTGAGATCCATAGGCTGGGGAAAGAGCTGAACCTCCCGGTTCACACCTCTCCGTTGAAGGTCAAAGAGAAGCTTGTCTGTGAGCACAAGCCCTATGTCAGGGCATTCTTCTCGGCGGATGGCGCCGTGGCGCCTTGCCCTTATCTTATGATTCCGAAAAAAGGCGACATTCGCAGGATTTTCATGAATCGAGAGGGCCATGTTCCGCAGACCTCTTTTGGAAACATCCGGGGAGAAGATTTCCTTTCGGTCTGGGGCAAGGAGTCCTACAGACAGTTTAGAGAAATCTTTCAAGAGCGAAAGAAGGCTGAAACGGATCCAGTTCAGCTCGTGGATATGTTATCCAATATCAGCGCTTCAATGCTCAAAGACGTTGCGCCGAAAAGGCCCCCCCCCCTGTCCGAACTCTGCCAAACCTGCTACAAGGCATACGGGGTTTGAGCGCCGCTCTGTGATGAAACCGGCTAAAAAGGCACGGGAAAAAGCACGATTCGATCGACTGACCTGGAGGAAGAAATGGAATTGACCCCGGAAGAGAAGGCGATGCTCTGCAGAATCTCGAACAATCAATACAGCGGAGGCGCTTACAAACGCGCCACATGGATCGACATGATCTGCCACACCAAAGCGGACAAGGCCTTGCTCGATACTCTCTGTCACAAAGGTCTGGCCGAAATCGGATTGGGAGGAACCGTGGCCGGTGATCCTTACGATGCCTGTTGGCTGACACCGAAGGGGAAAGAAGCGATCGATTAGCAAGGCTTCATTCCTCCTTGATCAGATCATACAGCAAGCGGTCGATGGGATCGATGAGGCGCTTGAACCGGCCTCCATGACTCATCGCCGATCCGAAGAGTTCCTTCCTCAGACGGCTGATCTCTTTATCCGCGCACTCCACGGGAGATAGTGAAGCGTTCATCATATAGAGCCTCTCCTCGATCAGCAGGCGCTTTGCCTTTTCACAAAAGGGGACGATCTGCTTCCGGATTTCCTTCAGCTCCTCTTCCCAGCGCGATAGATCGATCCTTTCCGAAAACGCCAACCGGTCGTCTTGACACGAATCGCCGGGGTTGCCGAGACGTTTTTTTATCTCCCCAACCATTGCGCCCAGTGTGGAATATTCAAGGCCACGAACGCCCCGTCGCCATTGGAGAAGAAACGGATTTCGCCGATACCACAGGAAATTTCTCCCACCTGTAGCGATCAGCTCGGTGACGAATGTGTGGATTTCTTCGATCAGGTCTATGATGTTGTTCGGAACATCCTTGAAGAACCGATGCGACTGACACTTCATGCCCAGTGGGGGCTCGGAAGGATGGCATGAAGAT
>MICN01000036.1 GCA_001829875.1 Syntrophus sp. GWC2_56_31 | reverse complement strand
ATCCGTGTTTCCGGCAACCTGTGAACCGAATACAATGCCGAACTTTACGGCAACGCCCTGATCCTGCAAGGCGCGCAAATATTTTCGAACCCCATTTAAGACTGATTCATTAACCATTGGAAAACCCCTTCTGCTCCGGCTATGTATTTCAATGCTTCTTCCTTCGTAGGTGGTTTCGTCAGGAATTCCGGATATCGGCCTTCGATTTGGAAGGCATTCATTTCAGCTAATACTTCCATTCTCTGGGTATCCAGCGTAAGGGCTGCCAGTTCGGCAAGCCGGGACAAATTATGAAGCCTGGGCGCCAGATCCTGTGACTGTTTGCATACAGTTGCCTTGAGAATTTTTTCAAGAGCCAGGTGGGCAAAGAAAAGGCCATGCCTTGTACGCCCATTATCCACGAGCTGCCGGGCAACTTCCCAATCTTCGTTCGCACTGTCTCGCCAAAAGGCGATCTGTTTCGTTATATCAACCATGCAATTTAATCTCTGTCGCCGAAATTGAGAAATCTGGAATGATATATAGCCTTTTTAATAAAGAACATCAATGAATTTTGTAACAGCAGACCATCAATTCTCTTGACTTCAAATCCGGATGAAGATAGGGTAACACTCATACCGCAACGGGAAACGGCTGCTTATGGGGGTGTAAGGATCATGGGGACCGAGAAGAAGTACTGCGCTATCTGCGCCTGGCGTCAGAACTGCCAGAAGCAGTACAGCATCGTGACCGACGCATCGGGGTGCGTCCGCTGCCCCGAGTATTCGCGCGACCTTTCGATCAAGGAGAAGGATATCGACGCGGCGGAAAGGGCCTGCCGGGAAATATGACGACCTCGTAGAAAGTACAAAAATCCCTCCCCCTCCCCTTCATCCCCTCCCGCCAGGGGAGGGGAAAATTTACTTTTTACGAAGTCGTCAAATATCGGACTGTCGGCGGTTCGGGGCGACCCGCAACAGAGAATGTGCCGGTCTCAGGGCGGGGCGGTTTTTAGTGATCTGGTAAGGGTCTGTAACTGAATAACTGTTGCGTGAAGGCGCTCAGATTTGGGTCAGATTTGACTGATCTGATTGAGCAAAACCGCAGGAATAGCAGCGCTATTTCGAGGATTTTGCGATTGAAGATCGGGCAAAGATGATCTGAATATGAGATGCATGAATGAAATAGGTATTCCGTTACAGACCCAAAGGCGACGGGTTGGCCCAGCGGCCAACTTTTTTTTCGTATTAAGGAACACGACTACGTAAAATATCATTAAGCCGTTAAGGAACACGCACTGATGAAACAGGTTATAACAGCGCTTCTGGAAAATGCGATTCGATCGGCCGTCGCCGACGGCCTTCTCCCCGCGGGGGCGCTTCCCCCGGTCGAAGTGGACTGGACAAAGGATGCCGGCCACGGGGATTACGCATCCAATGCGGCCATGGTCCTTGCCAGGCCGGCCAGAAAAAACCCCCGTGACATCGCCGGGATTCTATTGGAGCGGATCGATGATTCCGGGCGGATCCTGGAGAAGGTGGAGATCGCCGGTCCCGGGTTCATGAATTTTTTCATTCGGGAAGGGTGCTGGTCCCCGCTTCTGAAAAAAGTGGAAGACGAAGGCGGCAGGTACGGGTCGTCGGACCTGGGAAAAGGTCGGCGCATCCAGGTGGAGTTCGTCAGCGCCAACCCCACGGGACCCCTCCACATCGGCCATGCCCGGGGCGCCGTGGTGGGGGATGTCGTGGCGAACATCCTGGCGGCCGTCGGCTATGACGTCTTTCGCGAATATTATATCAACGACACGGGAAACCAGATGAACAACCTGGGAAGATCGGTCCTCCTGCGCTATCGGGAGCTCCTGGGCCGGGAGTCGGAATTTCCCGAGGGGTGCTACAAGGGGGAGTACATCCGGGATCTGGCCGCCGAACTGCTGAAACGCGAGGGAGAGCGCTATCTCGACATGGATCCCGAAGCGGCGATCCCCCTTTTGACGACCTATGCCGGGGGGGCGATTCTCGAGGGGATCAAGGAGGATCTCCGGAGATTCGGCGTCGTCTTCGACCTCTATTTCAGCGAGCGGGAACTGTACCGCGAAGACGGCGTGGGGATACTCCTTCGGGCGCTCGAGGAAAAGGGCTTCATCTATCGCGAGGGGGAGGCCCTCTGGTTTCGAACGACCGCGTTCGGCGACGAGAAGGACCGGGTCGTCATCCGGCAGAACGGGGATCCGACCTATTTTGCCGCCGACATCGCCTACCATCGAAACAAGTTTCTCCGGGGGTTCGATACCGTGATCGACATCTGGGGCGCCGATCACCACGGGTACATCCCCCGGATGTCGGCTGCCGTGCAGGCCCTGGGATATGCGAAGGAGGCCCTGAAGGTGATCCTCGTCCAGCTCGTGAACCTCCTGCGGGACGGGAAACCCGTGGCGATGTCGACGCGCTCCGGCGAGTTCGACACCCTCCGCGAGGTCGTCGACGAGGTGGGGAAGGATGCGGCCCGCTATAATTTCCTCATGCGGCGTTCCGACTCTCACCTCGATTTCGATCTCGAACTCGCCAAGCGGCAGTCCAGCGAAAACCCCGTCTACTACGTCCAGTATGCCTATGCCCGGATCTGCAGCATCCTGCGGATGGCGGCCGAACGGGGCTATGCGGCGCCGCATTACGGCGAGGCCAGGCTCGATCTGCTGAAATCGGCGGAGGAGATCGACCTCATCAAGGCGATCACACGTTTCCCCGAGGTGATCGAGGGTGCGGCCCGGACGCTGGAGCCGCACCGCCTGACCTTTTACCTCAACGACCTGGCGGCGGTTTTTCACAGCTACTACAACAAAAATAAGGTCATTTCCGATGACGGCGACCTGACAGGCGCCAGGCTGTTTCTGGCCAAATCCGTAAGGACCGTTCTGGAAAATGCCCTGACCCTGCTGGGGGTTTCCACCCCGGATAAGATGTAACGGCGGCGTATACAACCATGGCTATAAAAAACAGGCGCCTGTTTGAACTCAGGTTAGGCAAGCTGGGGCTGAGCCTTTTTATCATAGGGATGTCCCTCCTGCTCTTTTCCGGCTTCCTGATCGGCGTCATCGTGGGCAAGCATATGGAAGCCTATCCGGAACAGTACGCCTTCGGGATGATGGGGCTGGTCCGCGACCGTCTGATTGCCGCGGCGCCGAAGGCAGTGAAGAAGGATGCAGGGGATGTCGAGGAAGAGGATTTCAATCTGACTTTCTACGACACATTGGGGGGGAAGAAGCAGGTTGCCCCGCCGGCGAGCGCGCCCCGAAAAGAAGCGCCGGTTGCGTCTCCCGAGGTTGCAGCGAGTCAAACGCCTCCCCCGGCTCGTGCGGGAGGGGAAGGCGGTCAGAGACAGACCCTGCTTGCGGAAGGGCCGGCCGGAACGACCGGGACGCAGGACCCGTCGGCATCGCAGGAAAAGGCGGCGCCGCAGGCCAAGACGGCTCCGCCTGCCGGTAGCGGCCGTTTTGAGATCCAGGTGGCCGCTTATCGGGATGAGCGGCAGGCCCAGCGGATGGTGAAGAAGTTCGCGGCCCTCGGGTTTTCGCCCCATGTCGTGATGAAGGATTTTTCCGAAAAAGGGCGGTGGTTTCGCGTGATCGTGGGCGGTTTCGAAAACCGCGAGAAGGCGAAGGAAGCCTCCGAACGGATAGTCGCCAGGTTCCGCGGAATCAAATGCGTGATTCGCGCGTCAGCCAGGGGTAATGACCTCGTAGAAAGTCCAAAACTCCCTCCCCCCTCCCCTTAATCCCCTCCCGCCAGGGGAGGGGGGCGTGGTTGCTGATTTCTTAAGATGGATTGCGGTGGTAGAAAATGTTCGAGAACCTGAGCGAAAAACTGGACGGTATCTTCAGGAAACTCAAGGGGCGGGGGCGCCTCGATGAGGAGAATATCCAAGCGGCCATGAAGGAGATCCGCATGGCCCTGCTCGAGGCCGATGTGAATTTCCGCGTCGTCCGCGATTTCATCGATGATGTCAAGAAAAGGGCGGTGGGACAGGAGATCATGGACAGTATCACGCCCGGCCAGCAGGTGGTGAAGGTCGTCCACGATCGTCTGATCGAATTGATGGGCGGTGTGAGCAGCCAACTGAAGTTCGGGAGCCGCATCCCGGCGCCGATTATGCTGACGGGCCTCCAGGGGTGCGGGAAGACGACCACCGCGGTCAAACTGGCGCGCCATGTGGCCGCCCAGGGCAAGAGGGTCACCCTGGTTTCCGCCGACGTGTACCGCCCCGCCGCGATGCAGCAGTTGAAAGTCCTCGGAGCACAGATCGGCGCCGGGGTTTTCGATTCGGCCGATCTGCGGGATCCGGTGGAAATTTGCGTGCGGGCCGTAGAGGAGGCCCGGCGAGCCGGTTACGAGGTCATTATTGTCGACACGGCGGGCAGACTGGCGATCGATGCGGAGATGATGGATGAGCTGAAAAGAATCAAGACGCTGATCAACCCCTCCGAGATCCTCTTCGTGGCGGATGCCATGACGGGGCAGGACGCGGTCAATGCAGCGGGCCGCTTCAACGAACTGTTGGGGATCGACGGCGTGATCATGACCAAAATGGACGGCGATGCCCGCGGCGGCGCCGCATTGTCGCTCAAGGCGGTCATCGGCAAGCCCATCAAGTTTGTCGGCGTCGGAGAGAAGGTCGACGCCCTGGAGGTTTTCCATCCCGATCGCATGGCTTCCCGGATCCTCGGCATGGGCGATGTCCTGTCCCTCGTGGAGAAGGTTCAGGCCGTAGTCGATGAGAAGGATGCGAGGACTCTGGAACAAAAGATCCGGAAGAATGAATTTACCCTCGCCGATTTCCGGAGTCAGCTGACTCAGATCAGGAAGATGGGGTCGATCCAGGACATCCTAGGCATGATTCCTGGAATGAAAAAGATAAAAAACCTGGGTGAGATGGCGCCGGATGACGGGGAGTTTGTCCGTATCGGGGCGATCATCGATTCCATGACGGCCAAAGAGCGCCGAAACCATCTGCTTATCGACGGAAGCCGGCGAAAGAGGATTGCCCGGGGCAGCGGCACGACCATCCAGGACGTCAATCGCATGCTGAAGAACTACGAGGAGATGCGGAAAATGATGAAACGGATGACCAAGGGGGGGATAAAATCGCTGCGAAGGGGCAATTTCCCCTTTTAATACATTAGAAGGAGCCAATTGCAAAAGTCCGCAATTGTCATTCCCGCGCACCTCTCTGTCATTCCCGCGAAAGCGGGAATCCAGTCTTTTTAATAACTTCTGGACCCCCGCTTTCGTGGGGGCGACACTTATTTTGAGTTTTGCAATTGCCCCAAAGGTGTGTTATATAGATAAATCTTTTAACAAATAATGACCAGGAGGTGATCGATACACAGGATGGCGGTAAAAATAAGGTTGACACGTGTAGGCGCAAAGGGCAAGCCCAGCTACCGGGTGGTGGTAGCCGATTCCGAATCCCCGAGAGACGGGAAATTCCTTGAAATTCTGGGAAATTACAATCCTGGAAAGAACCCCGCAGAAGTGACTCTGAAAGAGGAACGCGTCCGCGAATGGCTGTCGAAGGGCGCCAAACCGACATTGACGGTATCTCAGTTGCTTGCAAAGAAGGGAATCAAGAGTTAATTTTTGGGAACTCTGGAGGTTGCGGCGATGAAAGAGTTGATCAAGTACATGGCTGAAGCTTTGGTGGATAAACCTGAGTTGGTCTCGGTCTCTGAAATTGTGGGGGAGCAGACATCGGTCATCGAACTGAGGGTTGCCAAGGAAGACCTGGGAAAGGTCATCGGTAAGCAGGGCAGAACGGCCAAGGCGATGCGAACCATCCTGAGTGCGGCGTCAACAAAGATTCGCAAAAGAACCGTTTTAGAAATCATCGAATGATGTCCGATGGAGCTCCTTGAAATAGGCAGGATCATCCGGCCCCACGGCCTTGAAGGCCGTCTGAAGGTGTTGTCGTATCTTGAATCGCAGGATGTGCTGGATGGGCTTGCCGAGCTGTTCATTGGTCGGAATGCTCAGGATGCTACGGTGTTTCCACTGCACTCCGTTCAGAAGGGGAGAGAATTTTTCATTCTGAAGCTCAGGGGGATCGAGGATAAGGATACGGCTTCAAATATGGTGGGATCGTCCGTCTGGATGCCTTCAGAACAAATGAAAGAACTCCCCGATGGCGAATATTACTGGCATGAAATCATCGGACTCGATGTCGTCACGGAAGAGGGCCTGCCCCTCGGAAGGATCGAATCCGTGTTTCCGACGGGGAGCAACGATGTCTTTGTCTGCCGGGGGAGCGAAAAAGAGATCCTGCTGCCAGCCATCGGCGATTGCATCCTGAAGATCGACAGGAATCGCGGAATCATGGTGGTCCGGCTTTTGAAGGGGCTTGCCGAATCATGATCCGGTTTGATATCCTGACTGTTTTCCCCGAGATGTTCGCATCTCCCTGCGGTTGCAGCCTCCTGAAGAAGGCGCTGGACAACGGGTTGATCGCCATCGAGCTGCACGACATCCGCAGCCATGCCCTGGACAAGCACCGCATGACCGACGACGCCCCGTACGGCGGCGGGGGCGGGATGGTCATGAAAGTAGAGCCGATCGACCGGGCGCTCCGCTCGATTCCGATGGCGGCGGATAACGTTCCGGTTATCCTGCTGACACCGCAGGGCGAGCGTTTCTGCCAGAAAACGGCGGAAGAACTGGCCGGGCATCCGCAGATTGTCCTTGTCTGCGGCCATTACGAGGGGGTGGACGAGCGGGTGCGGTCAAAGCTGGTCAATCGCGAGATCTCGATCGGCGATTATGTCATCACGGGTGGCGAGCTGTCGGCGATGGTGGTGGTGGATGCGGTTTCCCGGCTGGTTCCGGGTGTGCTGGGCAACTGTGATTCCGCCGGGGCGGACTCTTTTTCGATGGGGTTGCTCGAATATCCCCATTACACGCGGCCCGCGGAATATCGGGGCTGGAAGGTTCCCGACGTGCTCCTCTCGGGGAATCACCGGGAAATCGAAATGTGGCGGCGGAGGGAATCTCTTCTCCGGACAAAAAAGCGGCGGCCGGACCTGCTGACGGGGATGGTTTTGACCAAACAGGAGACAGGCTGGCTGGCTTCGGAATAACCGCCCCCACCCCTCCCTCCCCCGTCGAGGGGGAGGGGTACAAAGGTGGAAACCACTCTCCTCCATTCCGCTCAAGAGGGAGGGAGACAAAGACGAAAACGACCCACCTTTCCCCCTCGATGGGGAGAGAGGCAAAGATGAGAGTTGCCCTACCCCTCCCTCCCCCTCGCGGGGAGGGATTCAGGGAGGGGGGCGTTTTCATATAAAACATCCTGTATGGGATAAAGAAGGAGTTCGGTTTTATGAATGTGATGGAAATTCTGGAAAAGGAACAGATGCGGGGAGATATCCCCGATTTCAGGACGGGCGATACCATCAAG
>MICN01000035.1 GCA_001829875.1 Syntrophus sp. GWC2_56_31 | reverse complement strand
TCGAAAATGCCGGCGAAGGTCAAAAAACGTGGGATAGTGGTGCGACCTCCGATCGTTCCAGGTAAACGGCGCCAATGTCAAAAGCATCTTAATATGGTAGCGAACCAATCCTCACTCTGAAAGATACACTGTGGAAAATACCTCGTTGCACAAATGTTGGGGTTGCCCCATAATGTGAATGACCTACTGAGAGAGGTATTCCATGAAAAAAGTTATATTTCTTGTTGATATGAATGCCTTTTTCATAAGTTGTGAAATGACGAGAAATGATTCTCTTGTCGGAGTGCCGGCCGCTGTTGCCGGTGATCCAAAGAAGCGTACAGGGATCATTCTTGCGGCAAACTATGAGGCAAGGTCATGTGGGGTTAAGACCGCCATGGTTGTTCATGAAGCTTTGAAACTTTGCCCTAAAATGGTCCTGGTACCGCCAGATCACGGTTTCTATGGACAGAAATCAGAAGAGGTCATGGACCTGCTCTCGAACTATACCCCAATTCTGGAACAGAACAGCATTGATGAAGCATGGCTTGACATGACAGGGTCTGAAGGACTTTTTGGGAAACCAGTCGAAGCTGCAAAACGTATAATGGATGAAATCAAAAACAAACTCGGTCTTTGGTGCTCAATTGGCATTGCTGAAAACAAATTCCTTGCAAAGATGGCAGCTGAAATGAAGAAGCCCCTCGGCATCACCGAACTATGGGGAGATGATATTCCAACAAAACTCTGGCCGCTTCCCGTGAAGGAAATACATGGCATCGGTGGTAAAACCGCTGAAAAACTGAACCGTATGGGAATACGGACGATTGGCGAGCTTGCAAGGTTTGATGTAACCCTCCTTGTAAAAACTTTCGGGAAGGGTGGGAATGAAATTTATTTGCATGCACATGGAATTGACAATTCCCCCGTTCTCGCTCGGATGGCTGATGATATGAAATCAATCGGCCGATCAACGACACTGCCGGAGGATATATCCGACATTGAGAAAGCGAAGCTGGTCCTGATGGAACTTGCCGATGATATCGGCATGACTGCAAGGAGGCATGACAAAAAAGGCCGCACGGTACATATCAGCCTGAAATATTCTGATTTTCGCGTGGTCACAAGACAGACAACCGTTCCTGCAACCTGCACCACCAAGGAGATATACCAAGCTGCTTCCCGTCTCCTTGAGCAAAATTGGGACAGGTCCCATCCGGTAAGACTAATCGGAATAAGCCTCTCGGGATTTCATGAAGATTGCTCTGCGGCTCAGTTGTCACTCTTTGATCAAATTGGGAACACCGTGAAAGACGATAAAAACGAACGAATCGACAAAGCCATGGACAAAATTAGAAGCAAGCATGGCTCTGAAATAATAACCTTTGCCGCCTTGGTTAAGAAATAGATGGTTATGAGGGGATAGATCGCATAATAATTTTGCAAAGGGAATTTTGATAAGCCGACGATGATTTCCCTGATGCCATGGAGGAAGAGGGAAGGGGAGGGCGTGGGGTTGATTCAACAAAACCCAACATTTGCGTGGGAAAAATTTGCCCTTGACAATAATAACGGATGTCGTTATTATTGAAACATGATCACGTCATTCCGATGCAGGGAAACCGAGAAAATATTCAGGGGAAAGTTTTCTGCAACCCTGCCGCAGACGATTCAGAAGACGGCGGCCAGGAAATTGGAAATCATCGACGCAGCCAGGGATCTGGAAGATTTAAGAATACCGCCTGGCAATCGGCTTGAGGCACTGTCAGGCGATAGACGTGGGCAACACAGCATCCGCATCAACGAGCAATGGCGCGTCTGCTTTGTCTGGCAAGATGGAAATGCAAACGATGATGAAATCGTTGGTTATCACTAAGGAGGGGGTATGAACGGGAGAGACTTTCCTCCGGTGCATCCCGGAGAGATTTTACTGGAAGAGTTCTTGAAGCCGATGGGCATCACTCAGTACCGCCTGGCCGAAAGCATCAACGTGCCGGCGAGACGCATCAACGAGATTGTGCTCGCAAAACGTGGCATAACCGCGGATACCGCACTGCGACTGTCTCGTTATTTCGGGAATTCTGCTCAATTTTGGATGAATCTTCAAACACGCTACGAGCTGGAATCGGCGCGCGATTTATCGGCATCCAGTATTGACCAGGAAGTCAGGCCATACGCAGTGGCGTAAAAAGTATTTGAAATAAAAGGGAACTTATACAGATATCTCGCTTTGGGAGCAGGATGTCGCAGGTTCAAATCCTGCCGCCCCGACCAAGTATTTTTTACACCGAGCGTGCAAATGCTTTCAGGATGCCATCCAGGACATCCTCCATGCCCTTTCTGATGACGGCCAGGCGTTCCTCCGTGGCCGCTTCGAAACGGAGCACGAGGACAGGCTGGGTGTTCGAAGCCCTCACCAGTCCCCATCCGTCGATAAAAGGTATACGGACGCCGTCGATTGCGATTAGGCCGGGGATGTTCAGGAAATATTCACGAACGGCATCGACGACACGAAATTTGATCCGGTCGGGGCAGTCAACACGGATCTCGGGAGTCGTGAAGGTCCGGGGGACATCGGCAAGGAGTTCGCTCAGTTTCATGCCGGTTCCCGAGAGGATCTCGAGCAACCGGAGCGATGCATATATTGCGTCGTCGTAGCCAAAGTAACGGTCGGCGAAGAAGATATGTCCGCTCATCTCGCCGGCCAGCAATGCGTTCTCTTCCTTCATTTTCCCCTTGATCAGCGAATGTCCGGCCTTCCACATGATCGCTCGCCCGTTGTTCCTTGCGATGTCGTCATAGAGTTTTTGCGAGCATTTGACTTCCCCTATGATCGCGGCATGGGGGTTTCTTTTCAGGATATCCCGGGCAAACAGGAGCAGGAGCTCGTCGCCCCAGAGGATATCGCCTCTATCGGTAATCACGCCGATACGGTCTGCGTCTCCGTCGTAGGCGATGCCTGCGTCGGCCTTCTTGTCGCGGACAAGTCGGACCAATTCCCGAAGATTTTCAGGGATGGTCGGGTCGGGGAAGTGGTTGGGGAAACGGCCGTCCGGATCGCAATAAAGCTCGGTGACATGGCAGCCGTATCGACGCAGCAGGGGGAGTGCGAAAAAGCCGCCCACGCCGTTGCCGCCGTCGAGCACAACCTTCAAACCTTCTTTGATGTCGACACGCCGAAAAAGATAGTCCTGGTAAACACGGGTGATATCCTCCTGCCGAGCGCTTCCCTCGCCCGTGGCGAAAGAACTGCTCTCGATGATCCGCCGCAATTCCTGAATCTCCTCGCCGTAGATGGTATCCGGGCCGATGCAGATTTTGAAGCCGTTGAAGTCCGGGGGGTTGTGGCTTCCCGTAATCATGATCCCGCCGTCGGCTTGGAAATGGCGAATCGAAAAGTAGAGCATGGGCGTGGCGCAAAGACCGATATCGATAATATCCACACCGGTGGCCCTGATCCCCCTGCCGACGATATCGTGATACGCCTCCGAGCTGAGACGGCAATCGCGGCCCAGGGTCATCTGCCGGACATTGTGACGTAAAGCATAAGTGCCTATCGCCAGGCCTAGAAGATAGACAAAGTCGGGGTTTAGATCCCTGTCCACTATACCCCGGACATCGTACTCCCGAAAGACTTCCGGATTCATTTCATACCTCACGACTGGTTTAAGGTTTCGCGGAGGTTAACATATTCGATAAAAAAATCCATCTTTATCCAATGATGAACTGTCAGAAAAACCGCTTTGACGTTGACCCTCCCGTCAGATAATCGGAACCCAGCGTCCTGCGGACTGCGCGACCTTTTTCCCAATCCAAAAGACGGTAATCCATTACAATCTCAAGAAATTGAATGCAAATATGAAAAGTCGCCCCCCAGAGGACCTCTTCCCCGCCATTGGGATCACGGTGAATCAGGCAGGGGTGCTGAACCGACTGTACGACGCAGTGATCGCTCGGATCGGGAGCGGAGAGGGTGTAGCGGCCTATCGATTTTTCATTGTAGAACGAAGCCAGCGGGATTTCTACAACCTTTTCCACTTCGCGGTTAGGGTTCAGGGGGCGTGGTTTTTCCACAAACCCTGCCAATGGAAAGATAGTGCGCCTGAAGCTCTTCAAGCTGTATGTGGGAAGCGGGCCGACGAAACGGACACCGAAGGGAGAAAGCCCGATCTCCTCCCAGGATTCCCGCAGGGCGTTGGCCAGGAAAAGGGTTATGATCCGTCGGAGCGCAGGGTCGCGCCGGGCAATATAGTCGCGAGCAGGTCCGCGGATGATCGGATTGGGGCCATGGAAAAGAAAGGGTTGAAGAAGTCGGTCGAAAGAGTGTATCATACCGCCGGGACAGCTCAGATCGCCGGGTTGGGATACGCGGGTGGAGCGTTTGATCAGTTGGAACACGAACCGCGCTTCTGATTGATCATCCGAAGACGATTGTCGAAAGAGCAGGGGAAGCAACACCCCCGCCGCCTGACGCGGGGCGATACTTTTTCGCGAAGCCTTTATCTGCTCGATTGTCGACAAGAAATCGGACGGGGATGTTCCGAGTCTTTCGACTGCACGCGCCAGAAATGCATCCCGGAGGCTGAAGATTCCGGGATCCGTATCGGTGTCACGCATTGTTTTCATGATTTTCTATGATACCGGCGATACGCCTTTCATACCAGCATCCCCAGGGAAAGGGATCCAGGAAACCGCAATGTCCTCCATATCTCTGGATATGAATCCTGAGATATTCATTGGAAGGGAGACGATAGAAATCATCCACCGCAACCACAGGATCGTCCTCCGAAGTAAAGATCGTCACCGGTAGAGCCAGTGAGGCCAGGACATCACCGGTAAGGGTATAACGCTGGAAATAGTCGAGGTAACTGCCCCAATCCGTGTAATAGGGCATGATCGCCTCGGTCAGCGCCATACATGTGTCGTGATGAAGGATATCATCAAAGCGGTACAGGTCGGGAAAGCAATGCTGCTTCTTTCGGAGCGATCTTTTCCATTTGGCGAGAAAATAGCGGCGGTAGGCCGGGAAGCCGGCATCGATCGCCAGGGTGGATTTATAAGGATCCAAAGAAGGGCTGACAGCGAAGATCTCCCTGAGGCGGGAAGGGGAGGGAAGGAATCGATTTAGAGCGATGCGCAAAGCGAAGTTTCCGCCCAGGGAAAAGCCGATGAGATAACTGGGACCTGCGGGAAACAGACGGGTGATATTGTCCACTGCCAGAGCGGTCTCTTCGGTCAGCGCGCCGTGAAAAAGGCCCCGGTTCAGTCCGTGGCTCTTTCCATGGTCCCTGAGGTTGAGGCGGAAGATATCGTACCCCTTTCGGAAAAAGTAACGTCCGGTCGAGAGTATGTAAGTGGAGTCGGCGCTTCCTTCCCATCCGTGCAGAAGAATGATCAGGCCTTTCGGCTGCTGTCCGGGTTGCCGCGAGTGATAACCCAAGAGATGCGCATCGCCGGCAGCAACAATCATTTCCTCCGAGACATCGGTCATCTCGTTTTTCCCCCCCACCCGCAGCTTTAGACTGCCGAAGATCGTCTGCAGGTGTGGGTTTCTGGTCCAGAGCGATGGTTTGAATTGATCCTGCATTTTTACTTGCCCTCTGCAATAAATGCACAAAAGCCCGGAACGGGAACCGGGCTTTTGCGTAAATTGGTGGCGGTGCAGGGAATCGAACCCCGGACACTACGGATATGAGCCGTATGCTCTAACCGGCTGAGCTACACCGCCAGCGTCTATCAGGGCGTTTCGAGGTAAGGCCGGGCGCTGCTTTCCCCTGCTGGGAGCCCCTGTGATTCAACGTGTTGACGCACTTCCTATATCAATATTCCGGTATTGTCAATCCCTTCTATTGTCCTTTCAGGGAGTAAGTCACTATCACACTTCTACCTTTCGTTAATCCGCCCCCGGAGAGGACAAGGGCGAGAACCACCTCGTTCTCCCCGTCGTTGTCGATATCTTTAAACTGGAAGTCTGCAACATAGCCGTTGATCTTTTTCGTCCGCCAATTTTCCACCATTCCCAGGCTGTCCCATTCCAGATTGTAAACTTCAGCAGAAGTGAAGAACTTCACGCGTTCGAAAAGACGTCCGGCCGAGGAAATATTCTTGACAGTGATAATCTCGCGCTTGCCATCCTTGTTGGTGTCGTAAGTGATAATCCTCGGATTGATGTAACTGGTCTTTATTCTCTCACCTTCCGAAACCTCCGAAGACCGAACGATGGGTTCGACAAACGTATTGCTGCCGCCAAAAGCCTCATCGCTCTTCCAGTGGAGCTCCGGACTTCCTCCAAAGACAGCCACTCTGGAGAGGGGCTTGTCTGTCTGTTCATAAATGCAGAGGTAATCATCTTCGTTCAAAGCGATGACCATTTCCGCTCCGCCCGGCATCAATTTGTCCATGGTGAGTCCATAGACGGAAAGTCCCTCCGGAATGCGCATCTTCCGTCCTTCCCGGTATTCCCCACCTTGCCAGACAATCTCGTAGATGGGGGTTGTAAAGGCGCTTTCCATCCCCCGGTGTTGACCGAGTAGAACAGGGGTCCCGGAGGAATTGATGACGACTCTCATGAACCAGCGCAGATCTTGAGCGATGGTTTCGTACTTGCCATTTTTGAATTCGATGACAAAGGAGTCCATCACGTCGCCTGAATGACTCGAAACGATGATTTCCTTGATGCCGTTTCCATTGATGTCGGCGACATCGACCGAGATATAGCTGTCATGACTTTTCCCTGCGATGTGTTGAATCAGCTTGAATACATTTCCTTTTTTTTGGTAGATGAAGATGTTATGCTCATCGATCATGACCGTTTCCTTCAATCCGTCCCCGTTGACATCCCCAATGTCCATACCTATCAATGCATAAGGAAACTGCTGGCTTTTCCAGAAGCTCTTGCTCTCGAGCGGCTGAGCGGCGTTGATGAAATCCTGATTGATTGACGCAGTAAACGTTCCCTTCTTGCTGCGTTTCATCCCGGAGATAATCTCCGCTTCGCGCACCATCTGGGTTGTCGGCTGACGCGAAACGGTAATCTCTTGTGCCGCCGGAGAAGCCCCGGAAACGGGGGGCGCCACCCCGAGAATATGGGCCTCGATCTTCTGGGCAAAGTCTGTGATCTTTGGGATCACCTCGTCCATATTCTGACACTGAACGACAATCGCCAACGCCGATTTGTGAGCGCCTATATCGACGAGCCTGCCGTCGATGCTCAGAGCGTTGCCGATCTTGGTAATGGCGCCCCAAACGACGAAATCTGCATTGAGTTTTTTCCCCACACTGTACACATCGACCAGGGTAGGTTCTTTCCCACCCGAATCCTTCATGGCATTCAGGACGGTATCCCGGCCTGCGACATCGATCTTCTCATTGACAGACATACGCGAGGAGAGCATGTCTCCGATCCCCTGCTCGACGTAATCGATATTTTCGGCGCTATGAATCGAGAACGGCAGGATAGCGACCCGGTTGGTTTCTTTCGCCCACGTCGGTGCGACGGTTGCGATAAGAAATAAAAGGCAGATAACCCATTTGCAGACGTGTTTCATTGTTTCTCCTCCGATAAATGTGGAGCTCCCAGCCCACGGGTGGGGACTGCCGGTGATGTTTCCGGTCAGGGCATGACATATATCCGTCAATCGTGTAACATATCATGCCTCAGAATTCAACCTGGATTTACGGTTCCCGGGGATGCAAAATCCTTGACTCTATTCCCGAGTCATAATACATTGCTGACGTTCGAAAAGAATGAAAGGGGGATGCATTGATACCGAGATATTCCAGAGAGAAAATGACCGCCATCTGGAGCCCGGGAAACCGATACCGGAAATGGTTGGATATCGAGATTCTGGCGTGTGAAGCGATGGCTCAAAGGGGTGAGATCCCCATGGCTTCCCTGAAAAACATTCAGGAGAAGGCAGGATTTGATGTGAACCGGATCGATGAGATCGAAAAGACGACCAAACACGATGTGATCGCTTTTCTCACCTCCGTGACGGAAAAAGTCGGCGAGGACGGTCGCTTCATTCACATGGGACTGACCTCATCGGATATTCTGGATACCTCGCTGGCCCTTCTTCTGCGCGAAGCGGCCGATATCCTGATTGAAGACCTGGATAACCTTATTGCGACACTGAAAAAGAAGGCGTTCGATTATAAGAATACCCTCATGATCGGACGATCCCACGGGATCCATGCCGAACCGATCACCTTCGGCCTGAAGATGGCGCTCTGGTACACGGAGATGGAGCGAAATCGAGCGCGAATGATTCGGGCAAGAGAAACGATAAATACGGGAAAGCTCTCCGGGGCGGTAGGAACATTCTCCTTCATCGATCCGAGCATAGAGACGTATGTCTGCAGAAAACTTGGCCTGAATCCGGCCCCTGTATCCTCGCAGATCGTCCAGCGGGACCGCCATGCCGAATATTTTACCACCCTGGCCATTATCGCCTCTTCCCTCGATAAGTTTTCACAGGAGATCCGGCTTCTCCAGCGGACCGAGGTCCGGGAGGCGGAGGAGTATTTTTCCCCCGGCCAGAAGGGATCCTCCGCCATGCCGCACAAACGAAATCCTGTTCTGTCGGAAAATCTCTCCGGACTTTCCCGTCTCATGCGTTCCTATGCCCTGTCCGCAATGGAAGACGTGGCACTCTGGCACGAGCGGGATATCAGCCATTCGTCCGTCGAGCGAGTCATCGGACCCGATGCCACCATCCTCCTCGATTTCATGCTGAGCCGCTTTACCGGGTTGATCGCGAAGCTCGTCGTCTACCCCGAACAGATGATTGCCAATCTCCAGATGACGAAGGGGGTGATTTTTTCCCAGATGGTCCTATTGAAACTGATAGAGAAAGGGATATCCCGCGAAGGAGCGTACACCATCGTTCAGCGAAACGCGATGCGGTCCTGGCAGGAGGGGATAGAATTCAGGGATCTTCTTCTGCAGGATGAGGAGGTCAATTCGCATCTGAGTCCGAATGAACTGGCGGCTGTTTTCAACATCGAGAATTTCCTTAGACATGTTGACTTTATCTTCGACCGCGTTTTCGGAGCAAGACCATGAAACGATGGATATTTCATTTCATCTCCGCGTGCTGTCTGATCGGAACCGCGGGGTGCAGTCATCTGGTGAGTTACCTGGAAATAGCCCGTGAGAAGGGGATGTCCGGGGAGTATCTGGCCGTCTTGAATGAGTGGACGCGATCCCAGGTCATTTATTCACAGTTTGAAACACAGGCGCATCTCAGTGCAACCTATCAGAGCCCGGAATTTAACCGGGCCTATCTCGACGAGTATGCCCGGATCTACCAGTTGCAGGAAAAAGAGCGAAAGAAACAAGAGGATGTCCGGATGACGGCAGAGTTCACCGAATTCATATTTTATGCCTCACTCCCTGAAAAAACCTCCAACGATTTCGACCGGCGGGGATCAATCTGGACCATCTTCCTGGTCAATGGAAAGGGAGAAAGGATCGATCCCTGGGAAGTGAGGAGGATCGACCCCGTTACACCCGTGATCACAAAATTCTTCCCCTATGTCAATCCCTATCACGGAATGGTGTACCGGCTCCGCTTCCATCCCGTCAGAAAGACCGAAGCAACCTCTCTGAAACTTGTTATTACCGGTGTTCTCGGAACAGCCGAATTGAAATTTGTGAAGCGCTGAAGCGCCATCATACGCTTTGCGCAGCTTGAAATCATTTCCCTCCACACGCTGGACATTTTTCGACCCTGCACCTCCTCGCTTCGCTGCAAAGACGAAACTCGCGCTGACGCGCTCAAACAGTCGTCTTTGCGGGCGCTGCGCTGCGGGGGCAGGGGCCCCGAAAAATCTCCAATGCGTGCTCCGGGAGATGGTTTCAAGCTGCGCACAGTCGCCGTACTACAATTTCTCGCGTGATATGACCGTGTCATTCAACCAGAGGCGATCATCCTTTTCGGGGTAATCGAGGTTGTAGTGCAGCCCCCGGCTCTCCCTGCGCATCCTGGCGCAGGTCACGATGAGCTTTGCAGCGACAGCGATGTTCCGCAGTTCAAGAATATCCCGTGTGACGAGAAAATTCCAATAATACTCTTCTATCTCGCGGCTGATGAGGTCGATTCTGCGTTGCGCCCTCTCCAGTCGCTTGTTGGAACGGACGATACCCACATAGTTCCACATGCAGCGACGAATCTCGTCCCAGTTGTGGGAGACGACGACCGATTCATCGCTTTGCGTGGCGCCTTTAGGGTCCCATGTCGGGATGGGGATCGGATCTTCCGTCGCCCCGGAGATGAGATCCTTAGCCCGGAGGAAGGAACGATGCGCAAAGACGACCGCTTCCAGCAGCGAGTTGCTGGCGAGACGGTTCGCGCCGTGCAGGCCGGTACAGGCTACCTCGCCACAGGCAAACAGACGGTTGATGCTCGTTTCACCGCTGGCGTTCACCATCACCCCGCCGCAGAGGTAATGCTCCGCCGGGACGACCGGGATAGGATCCCGCGTCATATCGATGCCGAACTCGAGACACTTCTCGTAAATGTTCGGAAACCGCGACGACAGGAAATCTCTATCGCGATGGGTGATGTCCAGAAGGACATACTCGTCGCCGGACTTTTTAAGTTCGGTATCTATGGCCTTGGCGACGACATCGCGGGGCGCCAGGCTCTTCATGGGATGGTATTTATCCATGAAGGGAGCGCCGCTTTTAAGCTTCAGAATTGCCCCTTCGCCCCGAACCGCTTCGCTGATCAGAAAAGATTTTGCATCGGGATGGTAAAGACAGGTCGGGTGAAATTGGATGAACTCCATATTTGCAATCTTTGCACCGGCCCGGTACGCCATGGCGATCCCGTCGGCGGTGGCGATGTCGGGATTCGTCGTGATCAGATAGACCTTGCCGGCGCCCCCGGTCGATAACATGATGAATTTCGCCTGGAAGGTATGGACTTCGTTTTTTTCTATATCCAGGACATACGCCCCCAGGCAGCTGTCGCCGCTCTCCATCTTCTGCCCCAGAACGGATGACTTCATGACGAGATCGATGGCGATGTGATTTTCAAATATACGGAGATTCTTCTGCCGACCGGCCTTTTCGTGCAGCGCCCGTTCGAGTTCTCTGCCGGTGAGGTCCTTTGCGTGGAGCACCCGCCGCATGGAATGCCCACCCTCCTGACCGAGATCGAACCGATCCGGATCGGTGGTGGATCGGGTAAATTCTACCCCCCATTCCACCAGCTCCTTGATTCGTTCGGGACCTTCCGTGACGACAAATCGGACGACGTCCTGGTTGCAGAGACCCCCTCCGCAGATTAAGGTATCGTTGATGTGATACTCAAAACGATCCGTCTGATCCTGTACGACGGCGATTCCCCCCTGGGCCATATTGGTATTCGAGTCGGTCTTGTCCTTCTTGGTGACGACGGCGACGCTTCCCAGCCGGGAAGCCTTGATGGCAAAGCTGAGTCCCGCAATGCCGGTGCCCAATACGAGAAAATCGGTATTTATTTCCAAAGGGGCCTCTTTCCGGAAAAGTTTGTTTACAAATATCCGTCGTTCTATATATACTTCCCGCCAATTTGTAAAAGAGAATTTAGTGGAGATGATGGATGATCGTACTGGGTATCGAGTCGTCATGCGATGAAACGGCTGCTGCCGTCGTGCGGGATGGGCGAATGCTACTGTCCAATGTGATCGCTTCTCAGGTGGACGTGCATGCCCGTTACGGCGGCGTTGTTCCGGAAATCGCCTCGCGAAAGCATATCGAAGCGATCGCGCCGGTTATCCTGCAAGCGCTGGTCGATGCCGGATTGACACTGGATGAAATCGAAGGCGTTGCCGTCACTCGTGGGCCGGGGTTGATCGGTTCTCTCCTTGTGGGGTTGTCTGCTGCCAAAGCGCTGTCCTATGTTCGAGGTTTGCCTTTGGTTGGCGTCAATCATCTCGAGGGGCATGTGGCGGCAATTTTCTTAACCGATTCACCACCTCCCGCGTTCCCGTTCATCGCCTTGGTGGTTTCCGGGGGCCATACGACGATCTATATGGTGGAGGATTTCCACCGATTCGGTATCCTGGGACAGACACGGGATGACGCTGCGGGGGAAGCTTTCGACAAGGCGGCCAAGCTTCTGGAGATCGGTTATCCGGGCGGGGTAATGATCGATCGTCTGGCCGAGCAGGGAAATCGCACGGCGTTTGCCTTTCCCCGTGCGATGAGGGATGGTCTCGATTTCAGCTTCAGTGGTTTGAAAACCTCTCTCCTGATGCGCCTTCGGAAGAGAGGGGCGCCGTTTTCACCCGAGGAGCTGCCCGATGTGGCGGCTTCCTATCAGGAAGCCATCGTCGAGGTTCTCGTTGATAAGACCCTCCGGGCCGCTGTAGAGCATTCGGTGCCACGGATTGTCATCTGCGGAGGCGTCGCCGCAAACACGCGTCTGCGGGAGCGCTTTCGCGAGGAAGCGGTGCGCTTTGATATCGACTTCTTTGTTCCCCCGCCGATTCTCTGTACCGACAATGCGGGTATGATCGCCGTGGTAGGCGAGCACCTTCTCAATGAAGGGTGCAGAGACGGCCTTGACCTGAATGCTGTTTCCCGGTGGCCGCTTTCCCGGTGAACCGGTGTTGTGGAGGGGATGCATGAACTCCGTAAGAAAGATGCTCACTCGCTATGATATACGTCCCCGGAAGAGACTGGGACAGTCATTTCTCGAGGACATGAACATGGTTTGCCGGATCTCCGCCCTGGCGGAACCAGCGGCGGATGAGACGGTAGTGGAGATTGGCGCGGGATTGGGGTTGCTGACGGCAGAACTGGCAAAGACAGCCGGACGGGTCATCGCCCTCGAAATTGACCCCCGTCTCATCGCCGTCCTCAAGGATCGGTTTGCCGGGGATGACAGGGTAGAAATCATCCAGGAAGATGTGCTGGTTTATGATTTTTCCTCAGCCTGTCCGGGAAGGCGGATCAAGATCATCGGCAACATCCCGTACCATATCTCTACACCGATCCTTTTTCGGTTGCTCGAATTCAGAAGATCGATCAAATCCATGGTGCTGATGTTCCAGAAGGAGTTGGCGGATCGGATCATCGCCCGTCCAGGAAAGAAAGATTACGGGATCCTGTCGGTCATTTTCGCTCGCTATGCCTTGGCGGTCCGGGAGATGACGATTCCTCCAACCTGTTTTTATCCCGTCCCCGGTGTGGTTTCGTCGGTCCTCCGGATCACGATGTGCGATGATCCGGGAACTCCGGCGGAGGAGTCGTTGTTTGTCAAGACAGTCCGGGCATCATTCTCCCAGAGAAGAAAAACACTTCGGAACAACCTGCGCGCTGCCGGATTTGCGGAGGATGCGCTGGATAGTGTGCTTATGAAAACCGGCATTAGCGGAATCAGAAGGGCGGAAACACTTGCTCTCGAAGAATTTCAACGCCTTGCGACAGAGCTGGCTGCATGCGGCGATGCCCGGAAGGTCCTTGACAAGCGTTGAGGTGTCTGGTATGCAAGCTATCCTGCTTGGATCCGGAATACGGACCGGGACGGAAGGGCGCGATGTTCACAAAACATGACAGGGCCTCTCGTCGATGACGTAGAGGCCTTTTTGTAACAGGGGGTGATGGTTGGAGATCATTCGTTCGGTGAAAGAGATGCAGGCGGTTGCCGAGTCGGAGAGGCGCCGGGGAAGACGGATCGCCTTTGTACCGACGATGGGGTATTTTCATGAAGGGCATTTGAATCTGATGAGGGTGGGGCGGAAACAGGGGGATAGTCTCGCTGTGAGTATTTATGTCAACCCCGCCCAGTTCGCGCCAAACGAAGACTTTGAGGCCTATCCGCGGGATTTCAATAGAGACAGATCGCTTGCGAAGGATGTCGGTGTGGATTGGCTCTTTTCCCCGGACAACCGGGAGATGTATCCGGAAGGGTATCAGACCACCGTCGAGGTGAGGGGGATAACCGATACCCTTTGCGGTTTTTCCCGGCCCCACTTTTTCCGCGGGGTAACGACGGTCTGCACGAAGCTGTTCCATATCGTGAAACCCCATGTGACCGTCTTCGGCCGGAAGGATTTCCAGCAGTATGTGACCATCAAGAAGATGGTGCTGGATCTGAATATGGACATCGAGGTCATCGGTATGCAAACCACCCGTGAGACCGATGGCTTGGCAATGAGTTCGCGGAATATATATCTCAAACCGGAAGAGCGCAAATCCGCTCTCAGCCTGATCCGGTCCCTTCGCTTGGCCGAAGAACTCTACGAGACGGGCGAGAGGGATACGGACCACATACTGGCGGCGGTGCGGGAGTTTATTACCGGCCATCCCTATGTAAAAATCGATTATGCCCAGGTCTGTGCTACGGCGACTATGCAGAACATCTCCCGCATTGACCAAGAGGCCGTGCTCGCCCTGGCGGTCTGGGTCGGGAAGACGCGATTGATCGACAACCATGTCTTTGGCGAACCTCTCGATATCTGAATGGGCATCATTGTCGATGGAAATCGATGGAAATTAATAAGGGTTGAAAATATCATTTCGTTCTGCTAATCTGACAAATTACAAATAAGAAGCATATTGAGAGAAAAGAGATGCTCAAGAAAAAGATGAGGCGAATTTTTCTAACCGGCCTTGCCGTTGTCATTCCTGCGGGACTGACGATCTATATCCTTTTTTTTATCATCAATGTAATGGACAAGCTTCTCCAGATCATTCCCGTCCATTACCAGCCCGATACCCTTCTCAATTTTCATATACCCGGTCTCGGGGTGATTTTTACGGTTTTTCTCATCTTCATTTGCGGTCTCGTGACGACGAGTTATTTGGGTAACCGGCTTATCGGTTTTGGAGAGCGCATCGTCGGCAAGATCCCGTTTGTCCGGAGCATCTATCAGGCGATCAAACGGATCGCGGATAGTTTCTTCATGGACAGGGCGCACGGTTTCAAGAAGGTGGTCATCGTCGAATATCCCCGTCGCGGGATTTACAGCATCGGCTTTATCACCGGCACACCCAACGGTGAAATACAGCAGCAGTTGAAGCAGAATCAACCCTGCGTCGGGGTTTACATCCCGTGCGCCTTGACGCCAACCACGGGTGTTTTTGTCATGGTTCCCCATGATGAAGCGATCGAGGTCAACATGTCGGTCGAAGAGGCATTCACACTGATCATTTCTGCCGGTATTGTAACACCCCAGGAACATGGAAGTTGAAATCATTATAAGAGGAGAAGGCAATGAAATTCCTAAAAGTGGATTCAAAACTATCATACCGGATCGCGGACCTATCCTTGGCGACCTGGGGTCGCGAGGAGATGCGTCTTGCGGAAAATGAAATGCCCGGACTGATGGCCATACGCGAGAAATACGGTCCGAAAAAACCCCTGCGGGGCATGAAGATCTCCGGCAGTCTGCACATGACCATTCAAACGGCGATGCTGATCGAAACGCTCAAAGAATTAGGGGGCGACATCCGATGGGCATCCTGCAATATCTTTTCCACGCAGGATCACGCCGCGGCGGCGATTGCCAAGGCAAACTCGGCGGCGGTTTTTGCCTGGAAAGGAGAGTCCCTGGAGGAGTACTGGTGGTGCACCGAGCAGGCCTTAACCTGGCCGGACGGTACAGGACCTAACCTGATCGTTGACGATGGCGGGGATGCGACACTGTTTGTTCACGAGGGTGTCCGGATAGAAAAGGATCCTTCTATTCTGAATCAACCCTCGGAAAACAAGGAAATGAAAGTCATCCGGGAACGCTTGGCCCATGGTCTGAAGCGATCGCCCCGACGCTGGCAGGGGGTCGCTGCCGGCATCAGGGGGGTTTCCGAGGAGACCACCACCGGGGTTCACCGCCTCTATCAGATGGCAAAAGCGGGTGAACTCCTGTTTCCCGCGATAAATGTGAACGATTCGGTCACCAAGTCAAAGTTCGATAACCTTTATGGCTGTCGGGAATCCCTCGCTGATGGGATAAAGCGGGCCACGGACATCATGATAGCCGGTAAGGCGGTGGTCATCTGCGGGTACGGCGATGTCGGCAAGGGGTGCGCCCAATCCATGCGGGGATTTGGTGCACGCGTTACCATCGTCGAAATCGATCCGATCTGCGCCCTGCAGGCAGCGATGGAAGGATATGAAGTGGCGACCATCGACGACTGCATAGCCAAGGGAGATATCTTTATCACGGCTACCGGCTGTTGCGATGTGATCACCGGGCGGCATATGGAAAAGATGAAAGATGAGGCGATTGTCTGCAATATCGGGCATTTTGATAGCGAAATCGACATGCATTACCTGGAGAACACGCCCGGTTGCATCAAGCGCACGATCAAGCCACAGGTGGATAAATGGACCCTCAGATCCGGGAGATCCATCATCATCCTGGCCGAGGGGCGTTTGGTGAATCTCGGCTGTGCGACGGGTCATGCCAGTTTTGTGATGAGCAATAGCTTTACCAACCAGTGCCTTGCCCAGATCGACCTCGCCGCGAAGTCACGTAAACCGGATGTGTATACCCTGCCGAAGAAGCTCGACGAAGAGGTAGCTCGTCTCCATCTCAGGCGTCTGGGGGCAAAGCTCTCTCGGCTGACGAAGAAACAGGCGGACTACCTTAACGTACCCGCAGATGGGCCGTTCAAGCCGGATTATTACCGTTATTAACCATTCAATCGTGACAGATGGATAAACGAGTTATCATCGATTTTGCCGTACCTCTCTGTGGGGCTATTTTATTAACCATCATTCTAAATATGACAGATGCCGACATAACAATAGAAAGATGGTTTTACTCTCCGGTCTCCGGCTGGTATTTGGGCAAAGAGAATCCGTGGTATCTGCTCTATGAGTACGGGAATATCCCCGCACTACTCTTATCTTTCGGGGGCCTTCTTGCCCTTGTCTTGAGTTTCTTTCAAAAAAAACTTATTTCTTATCGAAAAATCGGCCTCTTTCTTGTCGCCTTCATGATACTGGGGCCGGGACTTATTGTGAATACCGTATTCAAAGACCACTGGGGTAGGCCTCGTCCCATCGATACTGTAAACTTTGGCGGAAGCGAAACGTTTCGTTATGCCTGGGAGAAAGGGCAACCGGAACAGGGGAAATCCTTCCCTTCGGGGCACGCCGCAGTAGGGTTTTTTTTATTTTCACCCTTCTTCTTTCTCAGGAAGGCTTCCAGAAGATGGGCGGCTTTTTTTCTTTGTTTGGGGATCTCCTACGGGGTTTTGATGGGCACAGGAAGGATGATTCAGGGAGGGCATTTCCCCACCGATGTCCTTTGGTCGGGTGCGTTCGTATATCTTACCGGGTTGACCCTTTATTACGTCTTTCGCTTCAACCATTAAAACGTATCTCTGGTCTCAGGTTTTTAGACGCAGAAACAGCCAAAGCGAAGCGATGCCGAAGATGATATTTCCGAACCAGGCGGCAATAAGCGGAGGGAGAGCGCTCGAGCGGCCGAGGGACATCCCGAAAGCATAGACCAGCCAATAGGAGAATCCGATGGTCAATCCTACCCCGATACCCTGTGCGATACCGCCGCTCCGCTCGGACCTCAGAGAGAAGGAAATGCCGATCACGGCAAGGATGATGCTGACCAATGGAAAGGCGGTTTTTCCATGGAGATCGACCACGTATCGTGTCGCATCATAACCTTCCGAGCGAAGTTTTCCGATGTATCGCTTCAGCTCAAAGTAACTCATCGTCTCGACATCCTTCTGAACGACCTTGAAATCTTCAGGCTTTTCCGGAAGATCGATCACTTGCTGGATCGTTCTCTCGAGGGTTGGAAATTCACCGGCCGGAAACCTGGTAAGGAGTACGTGGTGGAAGAGCCAATGCCCGTCACTCCATTCGCCCCATGCCGCATCGAGACGCATATTTAACTGCATATCCTGGTCCAGGTAATAGATGGTGATTCCATGGAGTTTGTTTCTTTGGGCATCGAAGAGCTTGATATTGTAAATGCCTTTTTGACTCCGATACCATATCTGATCCTGCTTGAAAGTCCCCACCGATCGCCGCTTCTGCACTTCTATCAAACGGATATGCTCGGACCGTTCATTGGTGTAGGGGGTGATCCACTCGTTGAGTAGAAAGACCAGGAGACAGATCGAAGCGGCTATAGTCAAGATGGGTAAGGATGCCCGGTAAAGGCTGATGCCGTTGGCCTTCATGGCCACAATTTCGCTGTGCCGCGACAGATATCCACAGGTCAGCAGCGAGGCAAGCAAGACAGCCGCAGGCAGCATCTGCGACAGGATCATGGGGATGCGGAAGAAAAAGTGTGCGGCCATTTGCTGAATAGTGGCGTTATTGCTGAGAAACATCCTGATCTTTTCGAAAAAATCAATGATCAGATAAAGCGCGATTAAACACAGGGTAATGAATATGAGGTTCCGGACGAATTCATAGGCTAGGTATCGATACAGTATTTTCATGATGGGCTTTTTAGCTTCTTTCCGATTTCGTCGGGTAACGAAACGTATGTTGAAACAGGGTTCCGGCGCACCCAAGGTGATTGTTCGCGTGCTGCAAAATAGAAGAACAGAATCCCGGCGATGGCAAAAATCCCATTGGGAGCCCATGCGCCGATAGCGGGTGAAAGCCGTCCCGTTTCGGCAAGGGCCTCACCGCTGAGGCTCAAAAGATAGTATATGAGAATGAGGAGGACACCAATTGCGAATCCCCGTGATCGAACTGCGCGATGCGCCCGGATGCCGAACGGCACGCCGATGAAGGCAAAGATCAGGCAAGAAAGGGGGACCGTCAGCTTCTTGTTGAGGACCAGCAGCATTTCACGATACGTCTGATCATTGATTCCGTGGCTCCTCAATTTGGCAGTGAGCTCCGTCACCGTCATATCCATGCTGGATTTTTCGCCGGTTTTTAAGTCTGTGGTGAGAGATTCTGCGAGGTCGAGGCGGATGTCATATAAGCGGAAATCCATTTTCCGGTAGTTCTTCAGACCGGCATCGACAGTATGCGTGCTGCCATCCTCCAATCTCAGGGTGACTGCCTGTGTATCGATATCCGATATGAGATAGGCCCTCCGGGCGAATATAGTGTTCGGCTCACGGAGGATCCGGTTGTCAGAGATGAGAACCCCTTCCAGGAAATCTCCATGGACCGGTATTTTTTCCGCATAAAGGAGGATCCCCCGGAAATCGTCGATGAACACCTTCTCTCGAATGCCGATGGTGGCTTTCTGCTTCGCCATGTCGAACAGCAGGTTTCTTGTCGCGATGTTGCCGTAAGGGACGAGAAAGAAAGTCGTTGCCGCAGTCAACAGTGAAGCGGCCAGGGCTGCGCAGGCAACCGGGAATGCGATCTGATAAAGACTGACGCCGGACATTTTCAGAATGGTGATCTCATTGTCACCTGAGAGGCGACCCAGCCCGATAAGGATCGCTATCAGCAGGGATATGGGGATAGAGAAAATGAGGAAGGAGGGCATCAAAAAAAGCGTCATTTGTGCAATAGTTGTAAAACTTATCCCTTTGTTGATCATCAAGTCCATCAGTTGGAGGATCTTTCCCATAAGGAGGACAAACGTCAGGATAAAGACAATCATGGCGAATGCAAGAGCGATTTCTTTGAGGATATAGCGGTTAATCAAACGATTCATGAAAGAAAAGTTACATATATCGGCCTGTATGTCAAGAACAGCGCTCAAGAATGACATCAATGCATTGACACATAAGCAGTATTGAGATAAAGGCGGCGTCATGAACGGGGACATAAACTTGCAAGGACAGGTGAATGGAAAATAACCGGCGGGTCTGGGGCCTCTCAACAGGGGCCGTTTTCATCATCGTTGTTTCCTATCTGTTCATCGATCTGCCCGTTGCCCGATGCTTTCATGCCCTGAGCCAGGAAACCCGCAATCTCTTCGAATGGATCACGAAGGCTGGGGTATCGACAGCCTATCTCATCGTCTCTTTGGGTCTGTTTATTTTTTTTCGCTGGATACGGAAACACCGTTTCCATGCGGATTGCGCTTTGCTTTTTTTCTCTAATATCGCTCTCTCCGGCATTATTGCGAATATCCTAAAGTTTCTGGTCGGGCGGCTTAGGCCAAAGATGTTTTTCGAGAATGGCCTGTACGGTCTCGATCCTTTTCATGTCGGCTATGAGTTCAATTCGTTTCCCTCGGGCCATGCAACGACCGTTTTTGCTATTGCCACGACCTGCTCGATTTTTTTGCCGAAATATCGTATATATTTTTTCATATTTGCTGCGATCGTTGCCCTCAGCCGTCTTGTTTTGACTGCACATTACCTCAGCGATGTCTTCGCAGGAGCCTGCATAGGAACAGCCACGGCGATCATAATGAAGCGTTATATATTGAAAGGAGAATCATGCAAGAAAACAATCTGTTGGAAAAACTGATCGAGGTAAGCCCAGAGATGGAGATTTGGTGGGATTCTTCACCCGTCATCTTTGAAAATTGGTGCCGCAAGATGCTTGCCAAGGCAAAAGAGAGCGATAAAGAAACCCTTAATCGCCAGTTCGGCCGGATGATCAATAAGGAAAAGCCCGAGGCTTCATTGTTTCGCGGAGTCACGACCAACCCCCCTTTATCTCTCGATGCGATAAAGGATGGTGAGCCATACTGGAAAGAGGTGGCGATAGGTCTGATAAGGGAAAATCCAGGAATAGACAAAGAATCTCTCTTCTGGCTTCTTTACAAGTCGGTGGTGAAACGGGGCTCCGACATGTTCCTGCCGCTGTTTGAAAAAACAGGCTTCCGTGAAGGTTTCCTGTCGGGCCAGGTGGATCCCAGAAAGTCGTTTGACAGGGAAACCATGCTGAAGCAGGCTGCAGAGTTGGCTGCCATCAACCCCAATGTCATGGTAAAAGTTCCCGGAACAAAGGAAGGGTACGAGGTGATCGAGAGTCTCACCTCCCAGGGGATTGCCACCAACAACACGCTGAGCTTTGTGCTGCCGCAACTGATGGACTGCGCCCGTTCGGTGCAGAGAGGACTGGAGACAGCCCGGAAGAACAATCGGGATCTTTCCCGCTGGCGGTCGGTCATTACCCACATGGAAGCACGCTACGGTGATTTGGGAGGGTTAAGGGATTTTGCCCGGGAAAAGGGGATCGAACTTTCCGAAGGGGATGTGCGTCTGGCTGAACTGGCGATCTTCAAGAAGGCCTACCGGTTGCTCAAGCAGGGAAAATATCAAAGCAAGCTCCTATCCTGTTCGCTTCGGGTGGGACCGAAGGTGGACGGACTCATGCGGCTCTGGCATCTGGAAGAGAAAGCCGGCGCCGGCATCGTGGTCACCTGTCCGCCCTCTTTTATCGATGACGTGATCAATTTCCCGGGTCAGGAAAACATCTCGTTTATCAAAGGCCGCATCGATCAGGATATACCCAAAGATGTGCTGGATAAGCTATTGAGGATACCCTATTTCGAGCGGGCATACTCAGAAGACGGGTACACGAGGGATGAGTACAACTCGCATCCGTCGCTGGTAAAAACTGCACAGCAGTTCTCAAAGGCAACCGGGGAGATGGTGGAATTCGCAGGGAGGTGTCTTGTGGAGTTTGTTTCTTAGACCAGTATCTCTGGCAAACTGGAGTAATCATCGATGATATGATGAGCCCCGGCTCTTATAAGCTCTTTTCGCAGGCTCGATTGATCGGGGGACGAAAGGACGACACCCAGGGCCTGGTAGCCGGTTTGTGATGAACGGGCTGCCAGCATATCGTCGGGTGTATCTCCGATGTAATAACATCGAAGGAAATCTTTACCGGAGTGGCGTGGTATCAGATCGAGCATGAAAGGATTGGGCTTGCTGAGAGAGACCCGTTCGCCGCGTACTTTGAAAATCTTTTCTTCTTCCAGGATGCAATCATCAAGGGTGATAACCAATTGGAAATATTTCCTGATGGTAAAATGATCCAGCGGGTAATCTGCCTCTGCCCGCGGTCGACCGGTGGCGATAGCCAAAAAGTGTTCCTCTGCCAGACGTTTGAGGACAGCTCGGTCGATAAGGAGACGCTCCTTGTCGATGAGACCTCCCGTTTGCCGGAACCGTGGCTTGAATCCGTAAATTTTCGAGAATAAGACCCGACCGAGATATATCTCCTGGAAGAGCTGTTTAACGATATTTCCGGTGCCCACGTCTCCTTTGAACCATTTTGCTATGAAAGGATCTTTGCGTCTGCCGTATCTGATGAAAAGATCCATCAGCGGGGATGAAGAAGTCTGGAGGAAGTCGGCCAGCCCGGATACGTCACGCGTACGGATTTCCTCTTTATGGCATAAGCCTGTTCCTGATGCTGCCGGATCGATAGGCGCTTTCACCAAGGCAAAAAGGAGGCTCAGAACCTGGAAGGTCAGATCCCAGTCGTTGTTCAATCCGCCGGTTTGTTTGAGCCTCGCTAAATCGACCAGCGAGAAAAGAGGATCGGGGAGTCTTTCGAAACCCCTCGCCCCTTGAAGAAAAAGCCGTGCTGTTTGACGAACCGTCTCTCGGTAGGATCGGGAAACATCGACGATCACTCCATCCATATCAAAAACAATAAGTTTTGGTCGTTTCATTGCTTCCTGAGCACCCGTTGCGAACCTTGTTTTTCGGAGTATTCCATAGGTTGGACTGACTGTCAAATACAACAATATTTTGTTTGCTAATTCAACAGGCCGGATGTATCTTGAATATTTAGATGGAGAAAAGATGATTCGCCTCGAGACAGGCTGGATTGGGTGATATGACGCGGGGAAAAGAGGATGATTCACTGAAGATTTGTCTTCTGACTTACCGCGGGAATCCTACCTGCGGCGGCCAGGGAATTTATATCAAATACCTGAGCGAGGCGCTCAAAAGCCTTGGGCATCGAGTTGATGTGATATCCGGGCCTCCCTATCCGGCACTGACGGATGGAATACCGCTGCACAAGCTGCCGAGTCTGGATCTCTATAATCCCGACCATCTGTTCAAGGTGACACATATTCGTGAGCTCGCTGCACCGGTCAACCAGTTTGAATTCATCAGTATGTGCGCAGGAGGCTTTCCCGAGCCGTTTACGTTCGGAATCAGGGCCAGGAAATATCTGAGCAAAGGAAAAAAGAAATACGATATCGTTCATGACAACCAGAGCCTTTCGTATGGCCTTCTCGGTATCGCCGGGATGGGATTCCCGACAGTGTGCACCATTCACCACCCGATCACGATGGATCGAGAAACCGAGATCCGCGCCGCGGGATCCTTCCTGGGAAGACTGAAGGTACGTCGCTGGTATGCTTTCCTGGCCATGCAGAAAAGGGTTTCCCGCCGTCTTTCCCATATTATCACCGTCTCCAAGTCCTCGCAGAGAGACATCAGCCGAGCATTCCGGATTTCCCCGCAGCGATTCCGTGTGGTTCCGAACGGCATCAATACCGATCATTTCTATCCACTGAAGGGCGTCCAGCGGGCTCATAATCGGATCCTGGTCACCAGCAGCGCAGACACCCCCATGAAGGGACTCCGCTATCTTCTGGAGGCGGTTGCATCGATACGGAAAGAAAGGGAGATCAGGGTCCTCGTCATCGGTCAACCGAAGAAGGACGGGGTGATAGAACGACTCATCGGGGAATTGGCTCTCGGAGATGTGGTCACGTTTACCGGTCGGATCGCGCATGAAGATTTTGCCCGGCATTATGCAGAGACGACCATGGCTGTGATCCCTTCCCTTTATGAGGGATTCGGTATGCCGGCAGGAGAAGCCATGGCTTGCGGAGTACCGGTCATCAGCACATCGGGGGGTGCGCTTCCCGAGGTGGTGGGAGATGCGGGTATTCTGGTGCCGCCGGCAGATTCGGAGGCTCTCCGGCAGGCGATTGTTGACCTGCTCGATGATCCGGAAAGACGAGGACGCTTGGGAGAGGCGGGGCTCGAGCGGGTGATGAATTCACTAACCTGGCGCCATGCCGCGGAGAAAACCGTGTGCGTTTACCGGGAGGCGATCGATGCTCACCGTTGACTTTGGGGAGATTTCTCTGAAGGCAGGGATGCTCGTGCTCGATGCGGGTTGCGGCGCCGGACGCCACCTCTGCGAGGCGATTGGGAAAAGCGGTGTGAATTGTGTCGGTGTGGATCTAAATTGGGAAGATCTATGCAAGACGAAAGGGTTTCTTTCTCTAATGGACCGGGAGCAGGTCGGCGGCTGGATCGTTGCACGTGCCGATGTGACCCGGCTTCCATTTTCAGACGGCTGCTTTGATGTCGTCATCTGTTCCGAGGTTCTGGAGCATGTTGTCGAGAACAAGACAGCCGTCGCCGAGCTGCTTCGTGTCTTGAAACCTTTGGGTGATCTGATTGTCACTGTGCCGCGTTTTCTGCCGGAGAGGATTTGCTGGGCGCTTTCCAAAGCCTATCACTGCGAACCCGGTGGTCATATACGGATCTACACGAAAGGGGCCCTTCTGAACCTGTTGCAGGAGGCAGGTGCAGACTGCCGGCGTATCCGCTACCGGCACGGTTTGCACGCCCCTTACTGGTGGCTTCGATGCCTCGTGGGACATAAAAATGAAAGCTTCCCGCTGGTCCGGGCATACCGGAAATTCCTCGAATGGGGCATCATCCGGCATTCCTCTCTGACGGCAATAATGGATCGTATGCTGAACCCCCTGATCGGAAAGAGCATCGTTTTATACCTGAAAAAAGGATACCGCTGATGGAACCCATTCGCTCGCAAAGCATTGCAGTTTCACCTCTCGATGTCGCACTGATGGCGGAGTTCATCGCCGGTCTGCAGAAGACGAACGGCGAAATCCCCTGGTCAAAGGGGGGAAAGACAGATCCTTGGGATCATGTGGAAAGCGCAATGGGGCTCAGCATCGCCGGCCTCTACGGGGAAGCGGAACGTGCCTATGCATGGCTTTGCTCCACCCAGCTTCCGGATGGGAGCTGGTGGTCGGCGACTCGCGACGGGGCGCCGGTGGATAAAACGACCGACAGCAACATCGCCTCCTACATCGGAGTGGGCGTTTACCATCATTTCCTCATTACCGGCGATGTCGGTTTCCTGCGACGCCTCTGGCCTACCCTCAAAGCGGGTGTGAATTACGCCGTCGGACTTCAGGCGGACTCCGGCGAGATCCACTGGGCAAGAAACAGCGAAGGGATCGTCGACCGGATGGCGCTCCTGACCGGCTCCTGCTCGGTCTATATGAGTCTCAAGTGCGCAATTGCGATTGCAGAGGTGCTGGGAAAAGGCAGTTCGGACTGGAAAGCTGCACTGAACAGGCTTGGAGATGCGATCCGTTACCGCCCCAACCTGTTTAATATGATGAAATCGCGCTATT
>MICN01000034.1 GCA_001829875.1 Syntrophus sp. GWC2_56_31 | reverse complement strand
GCTCTTCCCACTCTACCATCTCCTCCACTCCTTTCCTTATTTACTATGGTAGGCGATGTGGGACTTGAACCCACGGCCTCTGGTTCCGGAGACCAGCGCTCTATCCAACTGAGCTAATCGCCCGCTTTTCAGGTCATCTGCCGGTTAGACCGGATATGACCAGTCTTCATACTACGCGACGTCCGAATATTCAATCTTTTTCCACCCTGCATCGGTACACCCGGGCGGCAGCCATGTCATTAACGCTGATTGTTGTCAATCTTTTTTCGACACCCTGTTCACGAATGAGGTTGAAATTACCGTCCGATGCTGTTACATTCGCACGAATACCCTGGAAGAACCCATGTCTCGTTCAAGCAAGGTTTTCATCATATGGTCGGCAGGTTTCACATTGTGGACCTTCGTATCCGTCTGGCCCTCTTGCGCACTGGCCTTGAATCGGATCCTGAGCATCCGCCACTGGGTAGCGCCGGATCAGATCCGGGTCGTTATCGACACTGTCGATGATACGCTTTTTTCAACCGAAAAAGGGGACCGCAAGCTTATCGTTTATCTGGAGGACACCGCATTCCCCGCCCATATTTCCCGTTTCACCCTCATACACAAACCGGGATTGGAATCGGTGGCCATTTCTTCCCATGCCGCTTCCGGGGTGAGGGTGGAATTGTCGCTTTCCGGCGAAGTGCAGACGACGGTTTTCAAGTTGAAGCGATTTCAGGATAAACCGTACCGGATTGTGATCGATATCCTCTTGCCGGATGTCGCCAAGCAGGAAAGCGAGGCGCGCCAGCGGGTCAAAATCACCCGCAAGGACCGGATCGTCGTGATCGATCCCGGACACGGGGGCGAGGATGTGGGGGCGGTCGGGAGAGGGGGCACGTACGAAAAGGAGGTGGCTCTTTCGATCAGCATGAAGCTACGGGACCTCCTGAACAGCCGGTCGCGATACCTCGCTTTTCTGACCCGGGACGGCGACTATTACGTTTCATTCAAGAAGAGGCGGATGATCGCCAGGGAATACGGAGCGGATCTCTTTGTCAGCGTCCATGCGGATGCCGCAAGGAACAGGGAGGCCGCCGGCAGTTCCGTCTACTGCCTGTCCACGGGGGGAGCGAGCAGCGAAGCGGCTAAAATTCTGGCCCGAAGCGAAAACCTGGCTGATATTGTCGGCGGCGTCTCCAACGGAGAGGGGGGCGACGCTTCCGATCCGATTATTCTCGACATGTTTCAGACCCATACCCTCAACCAGTCAAAAACCTTCGGCGGCCTTCTCCTGAAACATATCCAAGGGGTGAATCATTTGAAGTTCAAGGCAATCCAGGAAGCGCCGCTGCATGTGCTCAAACTTCCCGAGATCCCATCGGTTCTGATCGAAACCGCCTATATCTCCAATGCAAACGAAGAAAAGCTCCTGAAGAGCTCTCCCTTTCAGGCGCGGATCGCCGAGGCGGTCGCCAAGGCGGTGGGCGAATTCCTGCCGCCTCTTTCCCCCGTTGCCGAGCCCGATCAAAAACCCCAGGTGGAGGTCATCGGCGAGATTATTGCGGCAAAGGAAGCCGTGAATCGCATTTCGAACATTTCCGGTGCGCCTGAAGAGAAGCGGGAGAGCCGGGAGGTGAAAACAACGAATCCGGAACGAAAACACTTGCCCACGGACAAGACGGGAAGGATCATCTACCGGGTCAAGAAGGGGGACACCCTCGCCGCAATTGCCAAAAGACACGGGACAACAGTCCCTGCCCTCGCCAAGCTGAATCGCCTGAAACTATCCAAACCCCTCTATGTCGACCGGAAGCTGATCATTCCCGGAAAACCGGCGCCCTGATTTTTTATTCATCCCCTTACCTGTCTCAATACAACATGTTGGGTACAAAATTTCCTTGACTTACAACGCCGCTTTCCGTATCCTCAGCCCGCGTAAAAAGAAGCTCTTCTCAAATCAGAAGTAGAGGTGTGCGAATGATTACCCTGACCATTGACGGAATCAAGGTCACAGTGGCTGAAAATACGACGATCCTTGCGGCGGCCAATTCCGCAGGGATAAGGATTCCGGCCCTCTGCACCCATAAAAGATTGAATCCGATAGGTTCATGCCGGATATGTGTCGTCGAGGTAGAGGGTTACGCCAATCCGATGACGGCGTGCACAACCCCTGTTATTGAAGGCATCAGCGTCGTTACAAATTCCGAGAGGATTCAGAATATCCGGAAAGAGAGCCTGCGTTTAATATTGGTCAACCATCCGCTGGATTGTCCCGTCTGCGACAAGGGCGGAGAATGTACCGTTCAGAATCTGGTCTACGAATTCGGGATTGAAACCGCGCCATATCAGCTCCAGAAAGTAGAACGTCGTTCGCTCTACGCGACCCCTCTGATCCGTTTCTGGCCGGACAGGTGCATCATGTGTCTGCGGTGCGTTGCCGCCTGCCGGGACATCAAGGCGCTTGGGGCCATCGACGTCTCCGGTTGCGGTTACGATTCACAGATTTCCCCTGTGGACATTGACAAATGTGAATCCTGCGGCGAGTGCCTGCGGCTTTGCCCCACCGGGGCCCTGACGGAAAACCTCAGCAGAGTGAAGGGGCGACCCTGGATGACAAAAAAGGTTGAAACCACCTGCGCTTACTGCGGCTGTGGCTGCCAGCTGGAACTCAATGTCCTCGATGAACGGATTATTGGCATAACCACCCAGGAGTGCAAGGGAACGAATCGGGGTAGTCTTTGCGTGAAGGGACGTTTCGGGTACGAATTTATCAATAGCGAAGAGCGCCTCACAAAACCTCTTATCAAGAAAGACGGGCAATTCCATGAGGCCACATGGGATCAGGCGCTTAACCTCGTCGCGGAAAAGTTCAGCGCCATAAAAGCCTCTCACGGGCCGGACGCCGTTGCCGGTCTCGCCTCCGCCCGCTGCACAAATGAAGAGAATTATCTGATGCAGAAGTTCATGCGGGCGGCGATCGGGACGAATAACATCGACCAATGTGCCCGGCTTTGCCACAGCTCCACGGTAGCAGGTCTTGCCATCGCCTTGGGAAGCGGCGCGATGACCAACCCCATCGCGGATGTGCTCAAATCAGAAACCATCCTGGTGACGGGAAGCAATACCACGGACAATCACCCGATATTCGCGGACTACATCAGGGAGGCGGTTTTCAGAAAAGGGGCGAACCTGATCGTGGTGGATCCCTGCCGGATAGATCTTGTTGACTATGCGCATGTCTGGCTCGCTCAGAGGCCGGGCGCCGATATCGCGTGGATCAACGGCCTGATTCACATTATCCTCAAAGAGAACCTCCATGCCGCCGATTATATCCGAGAAAGGACCGAGGGTTTTGCAGTCCTGGAAAAGTCCGTTGAAAAATATACGCCCCGGCATGTGTCCGAGATCACGGGAATCCCGGCTGCGGACCTGCGAAAGGCCGCCTTGTTGTACGGCAAGGCCAGGCCTGCCTCTATCCTCTACACCATGGGCATTACCCAGCATGCGACCGGCACCGATACCGTCTTGGCCCTGGCAAATCTTGCGATGGTCTGCGGCAATATCGGCGTGGAAGGGGGTGGGATCAATCCGCTCCGTGGTCAGAATAACGAACAGGGCGCCTGTGACATGGGGGCGTTGCCCGATGTGCTTCCCGCCTACCAGCCGGTATCCGACAGCGAGTCGCGGGAGAAATTTTCGCGGGCCTGGGGTGTCACCCTTTCAGACAAACCCGGTCTGACTGCCGTTGAGATCACTCACGCAGCGGAGGCCGGCCGGGTAAAGGGAATTTACATTGTCGGGGAAAACCCTCTGCTTTCAGACCCCGATCTGTCACATGTGAAAGCGGCTTTCGAGAGACTCGATTTCCTCGTCGTACAAGATATTTTCATGACCGAAACGGCCCGCGCCGCCGATGTGGTCCTCCCTTCCGCCTGTTTTGCCGAGAAGGACGGCACTTTCACAAGCTCGGAGAGACTGGTTCAACTCGTCCGCAAGGCCATCCCCGCGCCGGGCGACGCCAGGGCAGACTGGGAAATCGTCTCCGATCTCTCCACCCGCCTTGGCTACCCGATGAATTACCACAACCCTCGTGAAATCATGGAGGAGATAAACAGCCTCGCCCCCATTTATGCCGGTATCACCTATGCAAAAATAGAAAAAGAGGCAATTGCCTGGCCCTGCCCAACCCGCGACCACCCCGGGACAAGAATGCTCCACAAGGATACGTTTGTCCGCGGAAAGGGGCTTTTTCACGCGATTGAATACTCGGCGCCGGCGGAAACTCCGGATGATGAATACCCGCTGATACTTACCACGGGATGCGTGCTGTATCATTATCATACGGGCAGTATGACCCGCATCGGCAGCGCCCTCAATGCACGCTGTCCGGAAAGTCTCATCGAGATTCACCCCGCTGACGCGCGGGAACTCGGCATTGACAGCGGCATGATGGTGGACGTCAGCTCCCGGCGCGGCAAGGTGCGGGTAAAGGCGAAGGTAACGGACCGTCGTCCTTCGGGCACAGTCTTTATGAACTTTCATTTCCGTGAGGCGGCGGTAAATCTTCTGACGAATCCGGCCTTGGATCCTGCTTCAAAGATTCCCGAATTGAAGGTGTGCGCCGTGAAGGTCGAAGCAGCCTGACCCGACAGCGCCACCCTTTTCCGCCCGGTTGCGATTCAAGCTACGGGATCATCTCATTGGTTATTTTAAGTTAGAAAAACGCATGCATCATCTGATCGATGACTATCTTAACTTCATGGCGGTCGAAAAGGGGGCTTCCCGGAACACCATCGAAGGGTACAGCCGGGATCTGAACCGTTATGCGGCCTTTATCGACAGCCGGAAGATACACGATATACGTCGGATAGGGACGGAGGAAACGATATCCTATCTCGTTCGGCTCAAAGACGAAGGACTGGGCGCCAACTCTGTGAATCGCGCTCTGGCTGCACTCCGAGGGTTTTATAAATATCTTCTGCGCGAGAAGAAGCTGGAGAGCACCCCGGTGGCCCATATCGAGCTTGCCCGGGTCTGGATGCATCTCCCCGATGTTTTGAGCCGTGACGAGATGGGTCTCCTGCTCATGCAGCCCGGTTCAGGAACGCCGTCCGCTCTCCGGGATGCGGCAATGCTCGAACTCATGTATGCTACCGGTATACGGGTGTCGGAATTGATCGGGCTGACTCTCAACAGCATCAACTGGCAGGTAGGGTATCTGGTTGCTTTGGGGAAAGGAGACAAGGAAAGGATTGTCCCTCTCGGCCGGACGGCCTATGATCGGGTGAAACGATATCTCGATGAGGTGCGGCCGCTTATGCTCAAAGGCGGACAGTGCAATGTCCTGTTTCTAAACCGTTCCGGGAAGGG
This sequence comes from Syntrophus sp. GWC2_56_31, assembly GCA_001829875.1. GTDB lineage: Bacteria > Desulfobacterota > Syntrophia > Syntrophales > UBA5619 > JAKAFS01. The sequence goes on along the minus strand of MICN01000034.1, from coordinate 20,061 downwards.
GCTGACCAGGCAAGGATTCTGGAAGATCGTGAAAAAGTATGCGGGAAAAGCGAACATGGAAAAGAAAGTTCATCCTCACACCTTCCGACACTCCTTTGCGACCCACCTGCTCGAGGGAGGGGCCGATCTCCGTTCGGTACAGATCATGCTGGGTCATGCCGATATTTCTACCACCCAGATCTACACGCACGTCACTCGGGAAAGGCTGAAAGAGATTCATCGGAAGTACCACCCGCGGGGATGATCCGGGAAATTAGGGGGAAATTAGGGACGGAGCCCCTATTTTTTCCAGAAAAAATAGGGGCTCCGTCCCTAATTTCCGGAAGAGGAATAAAGAGACATGGAATATAGGTCGGGTAAAGCGGTAAAACCTGGGGTGAGGGGTAAATCCGCAAAGGTGTGGATCGCACTCGTCATCGTCGTGGTCCTGTTAGGGGGATCGTTGACGGCCGGATTCCTCTATCTGCAAGATATGCAGGGACTTTACTCAGGTCTGCTAAGGGTCCGGAACACTTTCTCCTTCTTCGTTCTTGGAAAGAAACCCCATTTCTATGCGCTCATTCTCGAAAAGAACGGCAAGGATTATCGCCTGAGCTCCCGAGATTTCTTCGAGGTCTCCTATCGGGATGAATTCGTCGTCAAAGAAGTTGTAACGGACGTCCTTTTTGGCGGCGGTGTGAGCGTGGATGTCGACGGACTCGGGGGGAAGGACGATTTCGGCAAGCTTCTCAAAGGGATCGATCTGGTGGACAAAACGGTCATGGCAGACCGGAAAGGTCGCGCCAGTATCAAACCGGGCAGTTTTACCATTCTGGTTAAATATAAAGAGGATCTCATCGGTTCGATCCCGATCCGGGTGCAGATCACGCCGCAGGACTGGTTGCGTTATGCGCGGAGTTCCCGAAATCAGAAGGTTCAGATCGAATACCTCAAGAAGGCGATTGCCATGAACCCGGGGGATTCCAATGTGCGCAGGATGCTTGCCGCCCTCTACCTGAATGCAGGGATGACCGGTGAGGCCATTCACCAATACCAGGAGATCCTGGTCCTGAAGCCGGATGATGCGGAGGTCATGTCGGAGCTCGCGAAATGTTATCTGAAGGCCGGACGATACGATGATGTGATCCGGATTTCCACGCGGACCATCAAGACCAACCCCAAAGACGACAACGCAATGACGAACATGGCCCTGGCCTGGAGCCGGTTGGGGAATTGGAACAAAGCCATCGCCGCATATCTCGATGCCCTGAAGGTCCGGCCCGACAACCCCGCGGTGAATTTCAAGCTGGGGGAGGCTTACGAAAAGCTGGGGCAACTCGGGAAGGCTGTGGAGCAGTATCGCCTCGTTTTGGAAAAGGTGCCGAAAGCCGATCATGTGGCCGTCGCCCTTGCGGACATCCTTTTAAAGATGGGGAATTTCGACGAAGCCATACGCTGGCATAAGGAGGTTGTAAAGCGGCAGCCGAAAAACGCCGCCGCATACGCCAACCTTGGTCTGGCTTATGGTGGAAAAGGTCTTATCAAAGAAGAAATCGAAAATTATAAAAAAGCCATCGAGTTAAAACCGAATGATCCGGTGATCTATTTCAATCTGGGAACGGCCTATGAAAAGGGGAAGCGGGATCAGGAGGCCATTCGCGCGTATCAGAAGGTCGTCGAGCTCAAACCGGATGATCCGGATGCCATCGAGCGGCTGGCTGACCTCCGTTTCAAGTCCAAACATTACGGCGAAGCGGCGCCTCTTTACGAGAAGATCGTGAAGACGAGCCCCCGGAAGGCCGCTATACATGGACGGCTTGGTTTTGCCTATGCCGAGCTGAAGAAACACGCCCAGTCCGTTGAAAATTACCAGAAGGCGATCAACCTTGGCGCAAAAGATCCACAATTGCACAAAAACCTTGCCCAGGCTTACAGCCAGATGGGAAAAACCAAAGAAGCGATACCGATGTATGAGAAGCTCGCTTCAAAGAAACCGACGGCAGAAGTCCTTAACGTCCTGGCCGATGCCTACATGAAGGAAAAGCTCTACGACAAAGCGATCATGATCTATAAGAAACTCATCGAAATGAACCCGAAGAAAGCCGCCTACTTTGCGAGCGCGGCATACGCTTACGGCCTCAAGGGGGATTCGGACCGGCAGATCGAATACTACCGGTTATCGCTGAAATTTGATCCCGAGGATGCCGATGTGTATGCAAGCCTGGGGGCGGCTTATGAAAAGAAGGGGCTCTATGCCGAGGCGCTCAAGGCCTATACCGATGCCTATGAGCTGAATCCCGATGCGACCCAGGTGGCACGAAAAATTCCCCAGATGAAGATTCGGATCATCCAGCAGAAACAAAAGCGATAAAGGAGACCAGGCATTCATGAAACCCATCCGTGTAGGACGGCTTGAGATCGGTGGAGGTTCTCCGCTTGCGCTCATCGCCGGTCCCTGCGTCATCGAGAGCGAAGAGAAGACCATGGAGATTGCCGGATACCTCAAGGATCTTACCGGAAAACTGGGGATTCCGTTTATCTTCAAAGCCTCCTATGACAAGGCGAACCGGACCTCGCGCGACGGCTATCGGGGACCCGGTCTGACCAGGGGGCTTGCAATTCTGAAAAAGGTCCGGGAAGCGTTCGATATCCCTGTCCTTTCCGACGTCCATCGCTTTGAGGAGATCGATCCGGCAGCCCGTGATCTCGACGTTCTCCAGATTCCCGCTCTTCTCTGCCGGCAGACCGACTTTGTCACTGAGGTTGCCCGCAAGGCGCGCGCAGTGAATATCAAAAAAGGGCAATTCCTTGCCCCCTGGGATGTCGCCCATGTCCTGGAAAAAGCCGCCGCGGCGGGTAACACGAATCTGCTCTTGACCGAGCGGGGGGTCAGTTTCGGTTATAATAACCTGGTAGTGGATTTTCGCGCCTTTCCGATCCTCCGCAAGACCGGGTATCCGGTGATCTTCGATGCCACGCACAGCGTGCAGCTCCCCGGGGGGGCAGGCAGGGCATCGGGCGGCGATCGACAAATGGTCCCCGGTCTCGCCCGGGCGGCGGTAGCGGCGGGAGTCGACGGTCTGTTTTTTGAAGTCCATCCGGATCCGGAGCGCGCACTCTGTGACGGTCCCAATTCACTGAGTCTGGACTCTCTGCCGGCGCTTTTGTCCTCCCTAAAGAAGATCGATGCGGTGGTGCGGGAAAATAGGGACTGAGCCCCTATTTCCCGGTAGTTAAAATAGGGGCTCTGTCCCCATTTTCACATTTTCCATTTTCAGGGAGAGGTGTAAATATGAAGGAAGTGACTGACGAACACCTTTTAATGCGTATCCGCCGGATAAAACTCCTGATTCTGGATGTGGACGGAGTAATGACCGACGGCAGGATCATTATCGACGATGCGGGGTTGGAGAGCAAACACTTCGATGTAAGAGACGGCCATGGCTTGAAAATCCTCATGAGATACGGCATCGACGTGGCGCTGCTGACGGGAAGAAAATCCCGGGTTGTCGACCATCGGGCCGCCGACCTGGGAATCACCGAGATTCATCAGGGGATCTGGAACAAACGAGAGGTATTTGACGAGATCCTTGGGCGGAGAAATCTCGTTGCGGAAGAGACGGCCTATATCGGGGATGATGTCGTCGATGTACCGCTTCTTCGGCGGGTAGGCTTCGGTGTTGCCGTAGCCGATGCTTGCCAGGAAGCCATCCGTGCGGCTGCTTATGTGACCGAACATCCCGGAGGTCGGGGGGCGGTAAGGGAGGTATGCGAGATGATCCTCCGGGCACAGGGCCGGTGGGGGGATGTGGTAGCGAGGGTTGAGCTTCTCTAAACGATTGTTATCCTTGAGGAGGACGTTTCACCTTTACATCTGCCGGGACGGATGGTATAAAATCACTGACGTTGCCGACAGGAAAGGTTACCGTCTCGGCAGGAATGGATCCGGATGGGGATGATCAAAACGGGAAGAAAAACGGTGCTTATCGTCGCCGTCCTGGCGGCGGTTCTCTTCGTGGCGGCAATCGTCATAGTTTCAATACCTAAGGATTCGGGAAAGGAAACCCTTAAAATCATATCTGACCATGTCGATCTGCAGGTCCGGAACATCCGTTTCACCGAGGTCGGTGATTCGGATATGACCTTGGAGATCACGGCGGATATGGCCAGGTACCAGAAAAAGGAAAAGCTGGCCTTTTTTGACAAGCCCACTGTCAAGCTGCTTTTGAAAGACGGAAGGACATTCACCATGAGCGGCGACCGGGGCCGATTCAATACCGACTCAAAGGACATGGAAATCGAAGGTCATGTCGTCATCGTCTCGGAAAACGGCGACCGTTTTGTGACGGACCGCCTCCGATACTCAAACGCGGGAAAGCTTATCGAAACCGAGGGACCTGTCGTGATGGAAAACAGGAACATCCGGATGAGCGGTGTCGGTATGACCTTATCCTTGGAGGAAAAGAAAGTCGCCCTCCTATCCCAGGTCCGAGCGAGCTACAGAGGGGAGAGGTGAGAGGGCAAATGACAACGCGAAGGATTTACACAATCATGATTTGCATCGGCATTCTGATCGCTGTTCCCGGGCAGCCGGTTGACGTAGGCAGCCAGACGAAAGCGAAACCAAAGGTCGAGCGGGATCAGCCGATTCATATTGTCTCGGACCGCCTGGATGCCTATAGTGAAAAACGGATGGTTGTCTTTTCCGGCAATGCCGTGGCTACCCAGGGGGGGCGGACGATTCGTTCGGACGTGCTGACCCTGTATTACAAAGAAGAAAAAAAGTCCGCGGCTCCTCCATCGACGGGGGAGGCCGGCGGACCGGGGGACGTGGAAAGGGTTGAGGCGAAGGGCCATGTGACGATCAGCGAAGGCGACCGGATCGTGACAGGAGACAATGCCGTCTACGAACAGGATGCCCAGAAGATCACCATGACGGGTAACGCGGTCATGCGCGAGGGCGCCAATATCATCCGGGGCGACAAGATTCTCGTATTCCTGGATGAAAATCGGGGTGTAGTGGAAGGGACGCAGAGCGGTCGAGTCAAGGCCACGATTTATCCCGGGGATCAGAAGGAGAAGAAACGGTGAACGTCTTCCTCTGATTTCAGAGGGAAGGTACGGCACTCGGAATATGGCATTTGAACTCAAACAGAATCTGAAACTGACCCAGCAGTTGATCATGACACCTCAGCTCCAGCAGGCGATAAAGCTCCTGCAGTTGTCGAGGTTGGACCTGGTGGATGCGGTCAATCAGGAGATAGAGGAGAATCCGCTCCTGGAGGAGGTCGCATCGGATGAAGATCCCGAAGCCGAGAAAAAAATCGAACCCGAGCAAACCGAGGAAGGCGCCCGGGAAGAGGCAAGCCCGGTTGAGCGAACCGAAGAACTGACGGGAGAGGGGGACGGCCGTCAGGAATTCGACTGGGACAGCTATCTGGAAGACTATGGCCCGATGGGGGTCACATACGACCGGAAGGAGGGGGCTGCTCTTGCCTGGGACAACCTCATTCCCGTAAAATCGTCGCTCACGGACCACCTCATCTGGCAGCTTCGTCTTTCCCCGCTCGTGGACGATGAGCGGCGTATCGGCGAACAGATCATCGGCAACCTTGACCAGAACGGTTATCTGGTGGCCACACTGGAGGAGATTGCCGCCCAGGGAAAAGTGGATCCGGCGCTTGTCGGAGAGGTGCTCAAAAAGGTTCAGGAATTTGATCCACCCGGAATTGCCGCCCGCGATCTCGGGGAGTGTCTGCTCAATCAGGCCCGACTCCTGGGAAAAGTCAGGCCACTTGTTGAAAAAATCATCACAGGCCACTTGAAAGACCTGGAGGTTAAGAATTATGTCCACATCGCCAGGAAACTAAAAGCATCGCTCGAAGACGTCCTGGCCGCCGTCGTTATTATCACCAACATGGACCCCAAACCCGGGAGCGTGTATAATGAGGAACGCATCCAGGCAATAGTTCCGGATGTCTATGTCATTAAAAGCGGCGATGATTATAAGGTCATTCTCAATGAAGACGGCATGCCGAGGCTCAGGATCAGCAATTTTTACCGGGAGATCATGGGTGGAATGGGCCGGGGGGTGAGGGAAGAAACCGGAAAGAAGTACATCAAGGAGCGGGTCCAGTCGGCGACCTGGCTTATCAAGAGCATTCAACAGCGGCAAAGGACCATCTACCGGGTTGCCGAAAGCATTGTCCGGTATCAGAGGGAATTTTTCGACGGGGGGATCAGCTTTCTAAAACCCTTGATCCTGCGAGATATTGCCGATGATGTCGAGATGCATGAATCCACGATCAGTCGTGTGGTCACCAATAAATATATGCATACCCCGCGGGGTATCTTCGAGATGAAGTACTTTTTCGGCAGCAGCATACACAGGACCGGAGGCGACGATGTCGCAGCAAAGAGCGTGCAGGATGAGATCCTGAAGATCATCAAAGAGGAGAATCGCGAGAAACCCCTGGGCGATCGAGAAATCGTCAAAAGTCTGCAGGCGAGATCGGGAATAACCATCGCACGGCGGACTGTGGCAAAATACCGGGAAATGATGGGCATATTGCCCTCCTCCCGGCGAAAGCGATATTTTTAAGCGACGGGTCGTCAACCATGTCATGAGAGGAGCGGACAATGAAGATTTCAGTAACCTTCAGGAACACGGAAGGGGAAAACTGGCAGAAGGAATATGTGGCAGAGAGACTGGACAAACTTAAGAAATATATCGACAATCCGGTGGATGCCCGCGTCATCCTCTCGGTCGAGAAGTTCAGGAGCACGGCGGAGATCAACCTCATGTCCAACGGTCTGAACATCAACGGCAAGGAAGAAGAAAAAGAGATGGCTCTGGCCATCGACAACGCCATAGAAAAGATCGAGCGGCAGTTGAAAAAACGCAAGGAGAAGATCCGCGGTTTCAAGAACAATAACGCCCGGAGCGGGGAACCCGTCAGCGAGCCGCAGGGCGAAGAGGGAGAAGAGCTGCCGGAGACAAAGGTGGTCGAAACCCGAAAGATCGTCCTTAAACCGATGTCCATCGACGATGCGGTGATGGAAATGGAGACCACAAAAAATCGATTTGTGATCTATCGCGATTCCTCTACGGAGAATGTGAACGTCATCTACCGCCGGGAAGACGGGGCGTTTGCGTTGCTGGAGATCAGTCACTAGTGTTTGAAAAATGGGAAAAATGAAAATGATGGAGATGCTCAAGAGCGGGTTCATTATCGAGGAGCTCAAGGCCACCAATAAGCGGGATGTCCTGGCGGAACTGATCGCTGTCATTGCTGAGAAAGAAGGCTCGATCGATCCCGAAGCGATGCTCCGGGTCTTTCTGGAGAGGGAGCAGCTCGGAAGCACCGGCATCGGCGACGGGATTGCCATACCTCACGGCAAGCTTGCCGGACTCGCTGAGACAATCCTGGCCTTCGGCAGGAGCCGCAGGGGTATCGCGTTCGAGTCACTGGACGGGAAGCCGGTTCATCTCTTTTTTTTACTGGCGGCGCCGGAAAATTCAGCGAGCCGGCACCTCAAGGCCCTGGCCAAGATTTCCCGGATGCTGAAGGACGGGGTGTTCCGAAAAAACCTGCTGGAGGCGAAGGTGCATGAAGATCTCGTCCGGATCATCGCTCAAAAGGATGATGAATGTTGACGAAACAACGCAGGTAGAGGCTAAGGACGCACCGGTTTGCCGGGCGGAAAAAGGGCGGACGATCGTGGTCCATGGCGTCCTCGTTCAGACCTCCGGCCTTGGTGTCCTGATGATGGGCGACAGCGGCATCGGCAAGACCGCTTGCGGTCTTGAACTCGTTGCCCGGGGAGGCTTATGGATCGCGGATGACGCAGTTGTTCTTGAAAGAAGGGGGGATGCCCTGTACGGGCGGGGCCATGAGAGAACAAAAAAACTGATTGCGGTCCGGAGCCGCGGAATCCTCGAGGCTCGATCCTTGCTGAAAGCCGAAACCCTCCTTGAGGAGACGCAGGTCCATCTTATCATTCAATTGATCCGGTATTCCCCCGAGCAGGGTGTGGTCCGGGGTGGCGAAAACAGGTCATTTCTGGAAATCGCAGGGATTCCCATTTCCTGCCGACGCGTTGCGGCAGGTGGTGGTTCAGCGCAGATGGCAGATGAGGTGAGCGGGTTTGTCAACCAATGTCTTGTCTGGGAAAAACGGGGATCGACGGAAGAAGGCAATGATGACGAAGCAGATGCGCGTGGCAATCATTACGGGACTGTCCGGTTCCGGTAAAAGCACCGCCATTCGAGCCCTTGAAGACATCGGCTTCTTCTGCGTCGATAATCTGCCGGTGGCACTCCTGCCGAAATTTCTGGAGATTCAGTCCGATCCGGCCAAGGAGATCGTACGGGTTGCGATGGTCATGGATCTCAGGGAAACGGGATTTCTCGACAAATACGCCCGGATATTCACCCACCTCAAGGACAAAGGTTTCCGGATCGAGATCCTCTTTCTTGACGCCGCCGATGAGGCCATCATCCACCGCTTCAGCGAAACGAGGCGCTCCCACCCCCTCGCCCCGCGGGGAACCCTGATGGAAGGCATCACCCTGGAAAGGGAAAAACTCGCCTCTCTCAAAAGGATGGCCGACAAGGTGATCGACACCACCTCCTGCAATGTCCATCAGCTCAAGGATATCGTCCAACGTTACTTCCTCGGGGAGGCGCCGGGGAAAAGGCTGGTTATCCACGTGAGTTCTTTCGGCTACCGTTTCGGACTGCCGGCCGATGCGGATATGGTTCTGGACGTTCGTTTCCTTCCCAACCCCCATTTCATCGACGGGTTGCGTTCCTTCGACGGTCATGACCCGCGGGTCCGGAATTATGTCCTGGAGTCCGAAGACGGTCGAACTTTTATCGGGAAATTGTTCGATCTGATGGCGTTTCTCATCCCTCTCTATGAGAAAGAGGGAAAGTCCCGCTTCAATATCGCCCTTGGCTGCACGGGCGGCCGCCACCGCTCCGTCGTGATGGCCAACCACCTGGGGGCTTTCTTTGCGGAGAAGGGCTATTTCGTGAATATCTCCCACCGCGATATCGGGAAATCCTGAAAAATCTCCAATGCGTGCTTCCGGGATCATGATTTTCAAAGCTCTCGTTTGTTTGTCTGTTAAATCATAGAATCAGAAGGCTGTTTTTGCCGTTACATTGTCGGCGATCCAGTGAGGGTCCCACCATTCGCGGGGATCGACGAACCGGCCGTGGATGGCCACTCCGAAGTGGAGATGATCTCCGCCGGCGAGGCCCGTGGCGCCGGAAGAACCGACCACCTCGCCCTTTTTCACCGTCTGGTCGGGGCGAACCTGGATGGCGCTCATGTGGGCGTAAAGCGTCGTGACGCCGAGACCGTGATCGACGATGACGGTATTGCCGTAAATGCCGAGCGGTCCGGCGAAGCGGACGATCCCGTTGTTCGCGGCCTCGATGGGGCTATGCGCCAGGGAAGCGAGATCGACGCCTGTATGGAGGCTTTGCCCCGCCGGTTTCCCGTTGTAGAAATAGGTCCGGTGGTCGCCGAAGAGTGCCATCGGGGCGGCGTTTTTCATCCTGAGAAAATCGTCCTGCCAGAGTTGGCGCGGCTCCGACTTCCGGCAGACGGACTGAATGGTTTGATAGTTGTCGTTACGCAACTGGGTATTGACGTATAGGAAGGTTTCAAGCGGTGTTTTTCCTCTCAGAGCGGGAATGTCGGTCTGAAATTCCGGCATCTTCTTTTCTAAAAAGGCGTCGGTGAGGTTCATCGTGTCGCTGCGGAATTTCCTTTTCTTGATAAGAGCCGGAACGCTGCTCAGGGTCTCGTTTCCGGCCTGATCGCGGGCCAGGATGCGTATCTGCGGCGAACCGGACGTCGCATCCAGCGGCAGGGCGAAGGTGGCCGCGTAAACCGGTTTCCCTGCAAGGGTCGTAGGATAGCCGGGGTAGAAAAGATCGCCGGCCTGAACGCCGGTCAGCAAGGCCGCCTCGGACAGACGATACGTCAAGACACAGGCCCCTCCCTGGTTGATGTGGTTTGTGGGATTGAGCTGAAATATCTGGGGCGGCAGCAAGTCGATCTGTGCCGGTCGGGTGACTACGGTGCGGTTCTTCCAGAGGGAATGATCAACGGCGGTTAAAGTCAAGGCGGCAGGCCCGTCCCGGAGTTTCAGTACAGCGGCGTCGATGGTGACGGAGAGCGCCTTCTGCAGGACACCCGCCTCCGGATAGTCGTTTGAGGCCAGGACGCTCGAACGGTTGTCCTGGGTGATGGCGATATCGGTATGGCGAAGCCCCCGTCCTTCATCCGAGAAGGTGACGGTGAGGAGCTTCTGCTTCCCGATCATGACGGGGTCTCCATCGACGACGGCCTTCGGACTGATGCTTTCCCCCGCTGTCATATAGAACCATCCGCCTGCCGCGAGCAGGATTACCGCGCCGACGATATACCAGAAGCCTTTTTCCATGGTCATTATTCCTCCCGAGATTGGCTCGGTATAGTCACTTCGGGGTTGTTTTGCAAGGTAAAAAACCATCGTTAACCACGTATGTCTTGATCTTGATCGCGTAAATTGCTATAACTTCAAAAAAGGTTCTGCTACCTTACCGGCAGGAAAGGAACCCGTCATGCTGCAGGATAAAAGAATCGTTCTGGGCGTAACCGGCGGAATAGCCGCTTATAAAGCCGCCGAATTGGTCCGCGAGCTGGTCCGGCGCGGGGCCGCCGTTCGGGTGGTCATGACCGATCATGCCTGCGAGTTCGTCCGCCCGTTGACCTTCGAGACGCTATCGGGCAATCCGGTTGCGACGGAGCTCTTCCATCTGACGGGCGACCACAAGATCGACCATATCGCACTCGCCGATTTCGCAGAGCTGGTCGTCATCGCCCCGGCGACGGCCAACATCATCGGCAAACTCGCCGCCGGCATTGCCGACGATCTGCTGACGACGGTCCTGCTCGCCGCAACTGCCCCCGTTCTGATATGTCCCGCGATGAATGCAAAAATGTATGGAAATCCCGTTGTGAAGGAAAATGTCGCGCGCCTGAGTGCGCGCGGCTATGCGATTCTGGAGCCGGCATGCGGCGAGCTGGCCTGTCGGACCGAAGGTCAGGGAAGACTCCCGGAAGTGCCGGAGATCGCCGAGGAGATCGAATCGCTCTTGTCACCCAAAAACCTTCGGGGCGAACATATCCTCATTACGGCAGGACCCACACAGGAACCGTTCGATCCGGTGCGTTACATCACCAACCACTCCTCGGGCAAGATGGGCTACGCTCTGGCCGTGATGGCCAGAAGAAGAGGCGCAGACGTCACGCTGATCAGCGGACCGACCGAACTCCCCGCTCCGCGCGGTGTACATTTTGTTCCGGTGCAGACCGCTCTCGCGATGCGGGATTCCGTACTGGACCATCTGAAAGAGGCCACAGTGGTGATCAAGGCCGCCGCCGTGGCCGATTACCGGCCGACGGTCTGCCGGACGACCAAAATCAAAAAAAGCGAAGAGCGGATGACCGTTCACCTCGAGAGAAATCCGGATATCATCGCTACAGTAGGGAAAAAGAAGGGCAGCCGCATCGTGGTCGGTTTTGCCATGGAATCGGACCATCTTCTGGAAAACGCCCGAGCGAAGCTCAGGGAGAAAAGGATGGATTTCATCGTGGCCAACGACCTGACCGCACCCGGAGCCGGCTTCCGGACGGATACCAATATCATCCGGATCCTGGACAGGGAAGGGGGCGACGACACGTTCCCCCTGATGGGCAAGCTCGATGCGGCTGGCATCATCCTCGACCGGGTGAAGAAGGTAAGGGATGACAAAAGGGCCCGGGATGGACACTAGAGGGGAACCGAGGAGCGAGCTCCTGGCATTGGTCCGATCGCTAAAGGAGCGGCTGCAGGTGGACGGGGAACTGGGCAGACCCCTTTCCTATCTCACCCGACCGATCGATTTTGCGGACGTTGGAACGGCAGCGATCAAGGCGGAAGCGGAGGCGCCCGCCACCGGGCCCGCTTCGAGCGGGATCGGTTCCAATCTGGAGAAGGTCCGGGGGGAGCTCGGAGATTGTCGGCGCTGTGTATTGCACCGCACACGTCGCCGTCTTGTATTCGGCGAGGGCAATCCGAAGGCGGAACTTGTTTTCGTAGGCGAGGCGCCTGGGGCGGATGAGGACGCCCAGGGAAGGCCCTTTGTAGGTCGCGCGGGGCAGCTCTTGACAAAAATCATCGAGGCGATGGGTCTGAAAAGAGAGGAGGTCTACATATGCAATATCCTGAAATGCCGCCCCCCGGGAAACCGCAATCCCGAGCCCGACGAGATCGCTTCCTGCGAACCGTTTTTGATCCGGCAGCTTGCGGCGATCCACCCGCGGGTGATCTGTGCCCTCGGGACATTTTCGGCCCATACTCTGCTCAAATCGGAGGCGCCCATCAGCGCGCTGCGGGGCCATTTTCACTCCTATCAAGAGATACCCCTGATGCCGACTTACCACCCGGCCTATCTCCTGAGAAACCCCGGGGCAAAAAAACAGGTCTGGGCCGATGTCCAGGTGATCATGAAGGAGTTAAAGAAATGAGAAGGACACTATCGCGAAGAATCATATATGCGGGGGCATTGCTGGTTGCACTATCGGGCAGTTTTATATCGTTTGAGAAACCGGCCCCGGCAGCGCAAAAGCCGCCGGTCTTCGACGTGATCACCATCAGCGCCGCCATCACACCTCCCATTGCCGAATACATCCTCCAGAGCATCGACGAAGCGGCAAAGAGCAATGCGGAGGGGTTGATCATCCGTCTCGATACACCGGGCGGCCTGGATCTGGCCATGCGGGACATCGCCAAAGGGATCCTCAATTCCTCCATCCCGGTCATCGTCTACGTCTCCCCATCGGGGGCGAGAGCGGCCTCGGCCGGCGTCATCATCACCGTGGCCGCCCATATCGCTGCGATGGCGCCGGGGACAAACATCGGGGCGGCCCATCCCGTCGGGCTGGGAATCGGCGGCGGTACGGACAAGACGATGAGCCGGAAGGTAGAAAACGATGCCGTCGCCTATGTCCGGGGGATCGCCGGGAAGCGCGGACGGAGCGAGGAGTGGGTCGAGAAGGCGGTTCGGAAAAGCGAATCGATCACCGCCGAGGAGGCCCTCCGCCTCAAAGTGGTTGATTTCGTATCGACGGATCTGAATCAACTGCTCTCGCAGGTGGGCGGCAGGGAGGTCTTGCTTGCCGCGGGGAAAAAGGTCCTCAGGACGAAAGAGGCCGTCCTCAATGACAAGAAAATGGGGATTCGCCCGAAAGTCCTCTCGGCCCTGAGCGATCCCAACATCGCTTACATTCTCCTTCTGGTGGGCCTGGCCGGTCTTTATTTCGAGTTATCCAATCCGGGCGTCATCCTCCCCGGCGTGATCGGCGGCATCTCCCTGATCATGGCCTTCTTCGCGATGCAGACCCTCCCCGTGAACTACGCGGGGGTTGCCCTGATCCTCTTCAGCATCATCCTGTTCATAGCCGAGATCAAAGTGGTCAGCCATGGAATCCTCACCGTGGGGGGGATCATCTCGCTCGTTATCGGGTCGCTGATGCTGTTCCAGACCCCCGATCCCGCCCTCCGGATTTCCTGGGGCGTTCTCATTCCGGCGGTGGCGGTCACGTCGCTCTTTTTCATTGCCGTCATCGCAATCGCCGTCAAGGCGCAGTTGCGGCCGCGGCAGGGAGGTCAAGAGGGGATGCAGGGCGAAGAAGGGATAGCGACAACCGATATCCACGCGGAGGGAAAGGCGCTGATACACGGGGAACACTGGAACGCGATCAGCGACACTCCCGTAACCAGGGGGTCCAAAATACGGGTGATCCATGTGGAAAATCTGAAAGTCAAGATTGAACCCATCGAACAATAACCCAGTGATAAATAAAGGAGGTCAGTCATGTCAGGTTTATACCCAGTCATCGTCGTGGTTGTTCTGGTCATCATGTTCCTTTCCTCGGCCATCCGGATCCTCAACGAGTACGAACGGGGAGTCGTCTTTCGCCTCGGGAGGGTCATCGGCGCAAAAGGACCGGGGCTCATCATCCTGATTCCCGTTGTCGATAAAATGGTCAGGATCGACATGCGGACGATCACGATGGATATTCCCCCGCAGGACGTCATCACCCGGGACAACGTCTCGATCAAAGTCAACGCCGTCGTCTATTTCCGGGTTATGGACGCGAATGCCGCCGTAATCGATGTGGAGAATTACCTCTATGCGACGTCGCAGCTCTCCCAGACGACCCTCCGGAGCGTCTGCGGCCAGATGGAACTGGACGAGATCCTCTCCGAGCGCGAAAAGATCAACCTCCAGCTCCAGGAGATCCTGGACCGGAGCACCGAACCCTGGGGGATCAAGGTCTCCCACGTCGAGGTCAAGCAGATCGACCTCCCCGAGGAGATGAAACGGGCGATTGCCAAACAGGCGGAAGCCGAGAGAGAACGGCGGGCGAAGGTGATCAATGCGGAAGGCGAGTTCCAGGCGGCCCAGAAGCTGATCGAGGCGGCGGCCCTCATGGAAACGCAGCCGATGTCGCTCCAGCTCCGCTACCTCCAGACCTTGAACCAGATCGCGGCGGAGAACAATTCGACGATAGCCTTCCCGATCCCGCTCGATCTGTTCAAGCCTTTCCTGAAACTGGCGGAAAAAATGTAGCAATCCGAATGGGGAGAACTGCACCCTCCCCGCCGTCTGCACCGCCCGCTCCGCCGGTCAGGTCTTCGCGAAGCCGATCCTCTATGAAAAATGTGTGAAGAACGGCACGGCCTCCCTTCGCGATGATGATTTCGGCGATAATTATTATGGTATGAATACCGTCATACCAACCTCAGATCCTTTTTGATGAAACTGTCATAATCCCTGTTTTTACCCCATATTCCCCCCGATATCGTCCGGTATTGCCCGGCAGGGAATGCTGCCTTATATTATAATCAAATAAAAAGTCACTCCGAAAAAGGCAAAGGAGGTTAAGTGATGAAAATATAGGAGATCCGAGAGATTGCCAGACAGTGGGATGTCAATTCACGGATCGGCCGCTCCAAGCAGGATATCATTCGGGATATCCAGATCTGTGAGGGGTATTCTCCCTGTTTTCGTACAAAAGAGGAATGTGAAAGCGATTGCCTCTGGAAGAGCGATCGCCTGACAAACGGGAAATGAAGAATGGGAATCGCATGATAAAGGTGGTGACTCGATATGGCGCCGAACAGTGCGAATCATCGCGTAAAAACCGCCGTGCTCGTCATCGCCCCGGAGACGGGGAGGCTGCCGGAAGAGATGTGCACCCTGGCCCGTTACGTCTCGGGAAAGAGCGGGGGGATGGGGGATGTTGTTACCGCGCTTTGCGCCGGGCTCACACAGCGGGGCATCGAGTGCCACCTCGCAACGATCAACCTCAGGAAACGTTTTCAAAGGGAGAACTGGCTGGATGAGGCGGAATGGAGGGTGCTTCGCCACTCTATTGATCCGGAGAAAATCCATCTCGTCAGTTCATCCATATTTAATGATCTTTCGAGCGCCTATGCGGGAAATCCCCTTTGCAATGCAGCGGAGTTCCAAAAAGAGATGGTCAATCATCTGATCTACGAAATCCGGTCAAAAAACAAGGGGAAGCTGATCATCCACAGTCACGACTGGATGGCCGGCGGCGTCATCACCGCCTATGCACGATCGAGAGGCTGCCCGGTTCTTCATACGGTCCACAATGTCCACACGGGTTATATCCCTCAAGAGATGTTCTACGGGGTTGATCTCGACGACCTCGCCAATCACCTCTATTTTACCGAGGATCGAGGAAAAAGGTGTATCGATTCCCATGCTACGGCCATCAAAAACGCCAACCTGATCAGTTTCGTCGGCAAACGGTTCCTTCATGAGGTTGTCGAAGGTCATTTCACCGACAGGCCGATCATTCCCCCTGCCGTGAGAAATGAAGTCAGGGAGAGATATTATCACGGCGCCGCTTTGACCATCATCAATGCACCCTCCCCCGCCTTGTATCCTGAGTCCTGCGACTATCTTGTAAAAAAATATGGCCCTGAAGAAGAAATCCTTGCGGCAAAACGGGTCAATCTCGTTGCCTTCCAAAAACGGACCGGTCTTATCGTGGACCCCAGCGCCATTCTATTTTACTGGCCGTCAAGGTTGGACCCCATGCAGAAGGGGGTCGAACTCCTCGAGGAGATTGCACAGAGGTTCGTGATCGACCATGGGGATGTCCAGATAGCCATTGTCGGGGATGGCGCTGAAGGCGACAGGACCCATGAAGAAATTCTCGGGAGGATTGCCTGGGCCTCCGGAGGAAAGATCGCCTATCAACATTTTGAGGAAGGGCTTTCCATGCTGGGTTATGCAGCCGCGAATGATGTCTTCGGCGCCTCCCTCTATGAGCCATGCGGGCAGATCGATCAGGTCGGAAACCTCTTTGGGGCGACGGCGACCAATAGGGACACAGGCGGGTACCATGACAAGATCGAAGAACTGAGACTGCGAATTGACGGTGCGGAGCGCGACGAGGGTAACGGGTTCCTGTTCCAGGATTATGACAGCGGCGGATTATGGTATGGCCTGGAAAAGAGCGTTCATTTCCACAGGAGGGCGCCGGAAGTCAGGGAAGAGCAGGCAAAAAGGATCATGCGGGAGGCGCGAGAGAAATACAGCATAAAAAAGATGATTGATGAATACATCGAGGTCTATGAGAAATTGAATAGGGGGAGCCTGTTGTCATAAAAACAGCAACAAAAATTTGCGTAATCTTACTTTAATGGCGATAGAATGAGAAAGGAGGTGTCAGGTGTTTCACCCCAGGAAAATACTTGTGCCGACGGATTTCTCGGAAGACTCGAATCTGGCCTTTCGAACGGCTTTGAGTATTGCCGTCAAGTACCAGGCAAGAATCTTTCTCCTTCATGTCATCGGCGAACAGAGTTTGGCTGATTACTGCCTCGACCAGAGCATTGTGGATCGTGTTTTGAACGAGAGCATCGTTTTTTCCAATGAAAAGCTTCAGGAAGTCATCGACAGAAATCAACAAAGCGGGGATATCAAGGTTATTCCCGATGTCCGCAAGGGTCAGCCACATGAAGAAATTCTGAAAGAGGCGTCCGAGCGAAAGATTGATCTTATCGTGATCGCCTCTCACGGGAAAACGGGTTTGCAAAAATACTTTATCGGAAGCGTCACTGAAAAGGTGATGAAAGAGGCGAAATGCCCGGTGCTGCTCATCCGAAGTCCGGATAAATGATCGGGGAGTAAACGCCGGTCATTTCGCAAAATTAAAAAAGGAGGTGCCTGCCATGTATCAAAAAATTTTGGTTCCACTCGACGGTTCAAAGTTAGCGGAGTGTGCGTTGTCTCATGTCAAAAACCTGGTAAAAGAGGGAGCCGTGGAAGAAGTAACTCTCCTCAACGTAGTCACTGTTTCCATCCTAGGGCACAGTGAGTTGCATCCTGGCCCCATCGATATCAATACGCTCAGGGAAAACCTTTTGATGGAATCCAGAAAGTATCTTGCAGAAGTGGAATCTCAGTTTGCTTCAGAGGGCATTCATGTAAAAACGGAGTCGCTTGAGGCCAACCGGCCTGCCGATGCCATCTCTGATTACGCCCAGAAAAACGGGGTGGAGTTGATCGTCATCGCCACCCACGGTTATGCCGGACTAAAAAAATTGATGTTCGGCAGCGTGGCGCTCAGGGTGCTGCACGATTCGCATGTGCCCGTACTCCTGATCAGGCCGGAGTCGTGCCGGTAGGGATCAGATCTCAAAGGAGGGGGGTGAGAGCCATCGGACACGATCAAGGATCTCGGAACATAGTGCGTCGTTTTTTGTCCTGCATTGACCTTTCATTCTTTATTCTCCCGCCGGTGGGTGGGGGGGACGGGAAGTGTGGAGGTTGACTATGAGTGATCGAAAACAGAAAGATTTGGAGAGGGCGGGGTGCGGGCCGGTCTTTGAGGTGACCGATCTGCCGGAGCCGCCGCGGGATCTCAATGCGAAGAAACTCTTCGCGATCATGGGACCGGCGGTCATCGCTCTCGGGGGGACGATCGGCGGCGGCGAGTGGCTCGTCGGACCGTCGCTATTCGTCAAATGGGGTCTCGGCCTCCTCTGGATCACGACGGTTTCGGCGTTGCTCCAGGTCTTTCTCAACCCGGATCATCTTCGCGATCAGCGCCAACATCGCCAACTTCACGATGGCCCTCTCGGTGGCCGCGACTATCCGCCTGAACCGGAAGGTTCTCCCGAAGGAGTTTCGGCCGGCCCTGTGGCGCGAGTTTGTTCTGATCCTGAATGTCCTTTTCTTTGGATTTTTCTTCTCGATATTTCTCATCGTCAAGGTGTTAGGGATAAAATTCTAAACTCTTTCCGGTCGCCGGCGGCCGTTTCGGGAGGCTGCCGGCGACCGCTTTCCATCCGACCGGGAGCGCAACTGCAAGCCCCGCATTGTAAGTGGGGATAAGGGGCGCAATAAAAAAAGAAACTCTTCAACGATAAGGAGGAAGCCATGGCCATCAAGGTTTTGATCAAAAGACGAATTCCAGAGGGCTTCATCGATCCCCGGTTCAGCAGCCTGATCCAGAAACTCCGTCTAATGGCCGCTGTTCGGGAAGGTTACATCTCCGGGGAAACACTCAAACGTGTGGACCAGCCTCGCGAGTATCTGGTCATCAGCACTTGGCGGAATGCCGACGCCTGGAACGCTTGGCGGACGTGTCCCGAGCGGAACGAGATCCAGGACCAGATCGACGCCATGCTGGGGACGCAAACCGAATACGGGGTGTATGAACACCCATAGAGAGCGGCTTTCGGTTCCGTAACATGCCCTGCTTGCCGCGGAAGGGCAGACGGGTTCGGGCGGTCAAAGAGCTGGTCTAATTTGTATGGTGTAATGATGTGAGAGCAGGGAAATCATGAAAATGAAAATAGCCGTATTGACAGGCGGAGGCGATTGCCCCGGCCTGAACGGTGCGATCAAGTGGGTGACAAAAACTGCGCTCGATCCGAGACTTGTCGCAAAACGCTCCGTATCTTTCGATGTATTGGGAGTTACCGAAGGCTGGAAGGGACTGGTCGAGGTAGATCCGAACGATCCGAAGAGCCGTGAGCGATACATCAAGCATTTGGACGAAGAAGTGGTTCGAACCTGGGACCGCTATGGAGGGACAAACTTGGGAACGTCACGGACGAACCCGTTTAATCCCAAGAATGATCGTTCCGGAAAGCTGATCGACAACATCAAAAAGCTCGACATCGATGTGCTTGTCGCAATCGGCGGGGAAGACACCCTGGGTGTCGCTTACAGTCTGCATAAGCTGGGAATCAGGACGGTCGGCATCCCGAAGACCATAGACAACGACCTTACGGGAACCGAATACTCCCTTGGCTTTGATACGGCTGTCAATGTGATTATGGAGGAAATCGACCGATTGCGGACCACCGCCGGTTCTCACAGCCGCATCTTTGTCGTTGAGACAATGGGGCGCCGCGCCGGCTGGCTGGCCCTCCGCGGCGGCGAGTGCAGCGGCGCCTATGTCATCCTTATACCGGAACATCCCTTTGATATGAAACGGGTGTGCGAGCTTCTTCGCGAGCGCCGGGGACGGGAAATCAACTACTCGATCCTTGTCGTCTCCGAAGGGGCCAAGCCTCAAGGAAGACAAGAATTCCTGAAAGACGGCAAAGTGGATGACTTCGGGCATCCCACCCTGGGCGGCATCGCCGCTTACGTGGCCGACGAGATTGAAAAGAAAACAGGATTCGAGGCGCGCCACATTGTTCTGAGCCATTTGCAAAGGGGTGGAGCGCCCTCCGCCCATGATCGCCTGATGGCCAGGTGGTTCGGCATAGCAGCCATCGACATGATTATCAATGAGGAGTACGGCCGCATGGTAAGCCTTGCGAAAGGCGAAATCACGAGCGTGCCGCTCAAGGAAATAGTCAATAAATTGAAACTGGTAGACGTGAAAAAATATTATGACACATTGCTGTCCAAATTAGCCGGCGTTTATAGAATCGCCGGTTGAAATTATTGTTCTTTTGGACGGGTTTCTGTTCTTTCCT
>MICN01000033.1 GCA_001829875.1 Syntrophus sp. GWC2_56_31 | reverse complement strand
CCATTCGCCGCGCTCTGTCAGGACGGCGCGGAAGACCTCGAGGGCCTCATTGACGGCCGGCATGCCGGCGTAGGTGCCGATCTGGAAGAATGTCTCCGCCAGCTTTAGGGGATCGCAGCCCACATTGAGGGCGGCATTCACATGGAGCCTCAGTTCATCTCGGGCACGGATCGCCGCAAGCGCCGCGCAGGCGACCATCTGCCGCTCGGGTAATGACAGGACGGTTCGCGAATACAGGTTTCCTGTGATGAAGCGCGAGAAATCATTGGCCAGATCCCAGTCGAACGCCTTCCACAAAAGGTAGGGAGGGTCCATCTTGATTCCCCCGGTGAAAAGCTTTTTTGCCGTTTCCTTGGTTTTTAGTGTCAGCTCATCGGTCATCGTTATCTCCTTTCTTTTTCGTCAATCCCGGTCGGGCGCTTATATAATGGGACAATTGTCTTGACAAGGTGAAAAAACACCCTCACGCAGTACCGCTTGACGAAGCCGGACATGGTGTTGTATAATTAATCCGTCGAAGACATTCAAAGGTGAGAGGAGGGTGCGTCATGGACAATAAGGGGGATTTTATTGCGGGGCTGTTGGTGGGTGGTTTGATCGGCGCCTTGATCGGTATCCTGTATGCGCCGAAAGCCGGCAAGGAGACCCGGGAAGAACTCGGAGAGAAGGCCGACCAGCTCCTGACAAGAGCGAAGGAAGAATACGAGCGCGCCGTGGAAAAAAGCCGGAAGACTTATGAAGAGGCCATCAAGCGGCTAAAAGCCGCGGAGGAATCGGCCCGCGAGAAAGTGGAAGAAGTAGGAGAGAAGGTCGATGAAATCGCCGGACAGGGAAAAGAAGCGATCCTTGAAGGAAAAAGCCGCCTGAAGAAAGCCATCGAAGCGGGAGTCGAGGCGTTCAACGAGGAAAAAGGAAAGGCTGTCTGATTTGCCTTTTTAGGGGTCCGTCAGAGATATAAGCCATGACAATCTTAATAGATACTATTCTGATTCTTTTAGGCGTCGTTTTTCTGCTGTTTGTCGGGTTTGCGATTCCCTGTATTCTGGAGATCCGGCGGACGGCGAAAGACATGGCCCTGACCCTCCGGATATTGAATGAAAACCTGCCCGTGATCATGAAAAACCTCGATGAGATTACAACCAGGATCAATCGGACGTCCACCACGATGGAAGGGTACTTCGATGATCTCTCGCTGATGATGAAAAAGATGAGGGCGATGATGATTCTCTTCGTCGGTCTGGAGGAAATCATCCGAAGAAAGGTGAACCTGCCGTTCGTCCCGATGCTGGGGACCGTTTTGGCGGTGTCGAAGGGGGTCCGTGTCTTTCTGAGCCACCTGCTGAGCGAACGTTCAAAGGGCGGTTGAGGGTGTTTCGCAAGAGGTGAGGTACGGCAAGGTGTCCGGTGTAACCTATGGAAACAGGGGAGGGCGGGTCGTCACCAAGGTTCAGAACAGGACCGCTCCGTCGAGATCGGCCGAGGAAGTCGTTCGCGAGATAAAAACGGCGCAGCTCTCCGGTGAAGGAGATTACCGAGAACGTTCGCTTGCCCTCCACGGCCTGATCTGCGGTCGCTGCGGCAGGGAATTTGCCACTGCCAACCGTCACCTGCTGACCGTTCACCACAAGGACGGCAATCACCAGAACAACCCGGCCGATGGAAGCAACTGGGAGAACCTCTGCGTTTACTGCCACGAGGACGTCCACAGCCGGGGACTCTTAGGGGATTACCTGGCGGGGGCTGCCCCTTCCCGTGAAGAGACCCTCGTCTATCGGGATGTGCCGGCCTCCGGGGCGACGGGATTTGGAACACTGGGCGATCACCTGCAGAAGGCCCTGCAAAAAAAGAAAATTCCGGATTAATACAGCCATGGAGGAGGGGTCGAGATGGGGAAGCTGTTATGGAAGCCTTCGGAAGAGCGTATCATAAACAGTAACATGTATCGCTTTATCTCCTTCGTCAACAGGAGGCACCAGCAGAATTTCACCGATTATGACGGTCTTTATGCGTGGTCGATAAGCCGGCTCGCCGACTTCTGGGCGGCAGTCTGGGATTTCGTCGGGATCAAGGAGTCGAAGCGATATGACGAGGTGCTCGACGACGATCGGAAGATGCCCGGGGCGAAGTGGTTCTCCGGCGCCCGACTGAATTTTGCGGAAAACCTGCTGCGCTTCCGGGATGATTCCGTGGCCCTCCTCTTCAAGGGCGAAGATCAGCCGATCCGGAGGATGACCTACGCCGAGCTCTACGATGAGGTGGCGCGGCTTGCCAAAAGCCTGCGGGCCAGCGGGGTCGGACCCGGCGACCGTGTCGCCGGCTTCATGCCGAACATGCCCGAGACCGTGGCGGCGATGCTCGCCGCGACGAGCATCGGGGCGGTCTGGTCCTCCTGTTCCCCCGATTTCGGGATCAAGGGGGTCCTCGACCGTTTCGGACAGATCAAACCCAAGATTCTGTTCGTGGCCAATGGCTATTTCTTCAAGGGAAAGGCCCTCGATTCGCTCTCCCGGGTGGCGGAGATCATCAGGGATCTCCCTTCGATCGAGAAGATCGTGGTCGTCCCCTATACGGAGGCGGCGCCGGATATCGGCGGCATCCGGGGCGCCGTTTCCTACCACGCATTCAGGGCGCCGGAAAGCGGCCTTCCGATCCGGTTCGAGCAGCTTCCCTTCGATCATCCGCTCTACATCATGTTCACCTCCGGAACGACCGGGCTTCCCAAGTGCATGGTCCAGAGCGCCGGCGGAATCCTGATCCACCAGCTCAAGGAGCTGGTCCTCCACACGAACCTGACGAGAGCCGACACCATCTTCTACTTCACCACCTGCGGATGGATGATGTGGAATTGGCTGGTCTGCTCGCTCGGGGTGGGGGCGAAACTCCTCCTTTACGACGGGAATCCTTTCCATCCGGCTCCGGGGACCCTGTGGCAAATCGCCCAGGATGAGGGGATTACGGTCTTCGGGACCAGCGCCGGGTATATCGCCGCGCTGATGAACGAAGGGGTCCGGCCGGGGAAGGAGTACGACCTCTCCGCGCTCAAGGCAATCCTGTCCACGGGTTCGCCGCTTTCCGAAGAGGGGTTTGAGTTCATCTATCGGGAGGTGAAGGCGGATCTTCAGCTCGCCTCGATTTCCGGCGGTTCCGACATCAACGGCTGCTTCGCACTGGGCAATCCGATGGGGGCGGTCTACTCGGGGGAGCTGCAGTGCCGCGGCCTGGGGATGAAGGTCGAGGCCTTCGACGAGAACGGCAAGCCGGTGATCAACCGGCAGGGCGAACTCGTCTGCACGGCGCCGGCCCCTTCGATGCCGATCTATTTCTGGGATGATCCCGGGGACAAAAAATACCGGGCCGCGTATTTCGATGTGTATCCGAACGTCTGGCGTCACGGCGATTACATCCTCATCAACGAGCGGGGCGGCGTCGTCATCTACGGCCGTTCGGACGCGACGCTCAACCCCGGAGGCGTCCGTATCGGGACGGCCGAGATCTACCGGCAGGTCGAGACGATCGAGGGTGTCGCCGACAGCGTTGTGGTGGGGCAGAACTGGAAAAACGACGTCCGCGTCATCCTCTTCGTGAAGATGGCGCCGGGGGTGGATTTGACCGACGAGCTGCGGGACCGGATCCGCAAGACCATCCGGATCAACGCTTCGCCCCGGCATGTCCCCGCCAAGATTATCGCCGTACCGGATGTCCCCTATACCCTCAATATGAAGAAGGTCGAGCTCTCCGTGAAAAAAGTGATCGAAGGGCAGGCGGTTCAGAACAAGGACGCCCTGAAGAACCCGGAGTCGCTCGACTACTTTGCGGGGATAAAGGAACTGCAGCAGGATTGAGTTCTATTTGATGAAAACCTTGATGTTGTCCCGCTCGGTGACCAGTTTGTCGCCCACGGATGTGCCACAAAAGCTGCACGTGTAATCATACTTATCCCCGTTGGCCAGGACAAGGAGGAGCCGCTTTCTCACCGGCACGGCGCGCCGGCATCGAGGGCAGAACAGCTCGGTGGCGTCGAAATCCTTGTATTGCTCTCTACGCATATATTCATTCATCCTTTTCCGGAATTCTTTTTGCATCCTCCAGCCAGACCGCGGCCTCGCTGTCGCTCGGCGCCCGGTAATCGCCCCGCGGCGAGAGCGACCCCCCCGATCCGACCTTCGGGCCGTTGGGAACGCAGGAGCGCTTGAACTGGCTGATCTGGAAGAAACGGTAGAGAAACACTTCCAGCCAGTGCCGGATCTCTCCGATCGTGTACTCGCACCGCTTCGCCTCGGGGACGTCCGGCCAGAGGCCCTGTGTTTTGTCGTGCCAGGCGCAATAGGCCATGAAAGCGATCTTGGTCGGCAGATAACCGAAGCGGGTGGTGTAGAACGTGTTGAAATCCTGAAGCTCGTAAGGCCCGACACTGGATTCCGTCCGCTGCGACGGCTGGGCGTCGGTCTGTCCGGGGATCAGCTCGGGGCTGATCTCCGTCTCGAGAATATCGAGCAGGACTTCGGATGTCTCGGGGGAGATTTGCACCGAGTGCGCCACCCAGCGGATCAGGTGCTGGATCAGGGTCTTGGGGACGCTGGTATTGACGTTATAATGAGACATGTGGTCGCCGACGCCGTAAGTGCACCAGCCGAGGGCGAGTTCGCTGAGGTCGCCCGTGCCCAGGACAAGGGCGCCTCTGAGATTTGCGATGCGGAACAGATGCGAGGTTCGCTCTCCGGCCTGGATATTTTCGAAAGCGATATCGTAGACTGCCTTTCCTTCCGCGTAGGGGTGGCCGATGTCTTTGAGCATCTGCATGCAGCTCGGTCGGATGTCGATTTCATTGAATTCGACGCCCAGGGCCTTCGCGAGGCGATGGGCGTTACGTCGGGTTCGCTCCGAGGTGGCAAAACCGGGCATCGTGTAGGCCAGGACATGGGAGCGGGGGAGCCCCAGGAGATCCATTGTCCGGGCAGCGACAATCAGGGTATGCGTCGAGTCGAGACCGCCGGATACCCCGATAACCACCTTATCGATCCCCGAGGCTTTCAGACGTTGGGACAGACCCTGGACCTGGATGTTGTAAGCCTCATAGCAGCGCTGCTCCCTTTTGGCGGGGTCCGGCGGGATGTATGGGAAACGGGCGTATTCCCGATCGAGGAGGAGACGCATCTTGGGCGGTTCGATCTCCAGGGTGACCCGCCGGAATCTAAGGAGGGCGTCCCGGTGGGTCCGCGCGTTCCCGCCGAAACTGGTCTGGCGCATCCGGTCCTGGGCGAGTCGGTCGAGGTCGAGATCGGCCCGGATCATCTGGGAGCGGCCTGCGAACCGCTCCGATTCGGCAAGGCGGTTGCCGTTCTCATAGATCATGGCGTGACCGTCCCAGGCCAGATCCGTGGTCGATTCACCGGGACCGGCAGCGGCGTACAGGTAGGCGGCGATGCAGCGTGCGGACTGGTTTGCGGTCAGGCTCTGGCGGTATTCCGATTTTCCGATGGTCACATTGGAAGCCGAGAGGTTTCCGATGATCGTGGCCCCCGCCAGGGCCGCGAAACATGAGGGGGGGATGGGGACCCAGACATCCTCGCACATCTCGATGAAGAAACGGAAGTGGCGGATATTGGCGACCTCGAAGATGAGGTCCGCGCCGAAGGGTATTCCCTCCTGGCCGCAGAGCCTGACGGTTTTGGCAAGCACCTCTTCCGCGGGGCTGAACTGGCGTCCCTCGTAGAACTCACGGTAATTGGGAAGATAGGACTTCACCGCCACTCCGAGGATCCGGCCCCGGTAAAGGACGATCCCGCAGTTGAACAGTCGGGCGTCTATCTGCAGCGGGGCCCCGACGACCATGATCAGGCTGAGATCCGCCGTTTCGCGGGCGACCTGTTCGATCGCCGCGAGAACCCCTTGGAGCAGGGCGTCCTGGTGGAAGAGGTCTTCGTTGGAATAGGCCGACAGCCCGAGCTCCGGAAAGAAGGCGAGGCAGGCGTGCTGCGCGGCCGCCTCCCGGGCAAGCCGGATGGTCTGTTCGGCATTGAACCGGGTATCGGCGATCTTCACCTCGGGGATGCAGACCGCAGCCCGGATGAAGCCGTGACGATAGAGATTGAAAAAATCCGGCATTCCTTTATTTTCCATGATCATTCCTTCTCCACGCAGGCGTAAGCGCTGTGGTTGTGAATGCTCTCGAAATTTTCCGCCTCGACGCTGTACCAGGTGAAGTTCGAGTCCTGGTTGAGGCGGCTCGCCACGTTTCTGACGACATCCTCGACAAACATCGGGTTTTCGTACCCCTTTTCCGTCACGAATTTTTCATCGATACGCTTCATGAGGGAATACACCTCGCCGCTGGCCGACTCCTCGATAAGTTTGATGACATCCTCGATCCAAAAGAATTTTTTGAACCTTACCCGGACGGTCACGATGCCCCTCTGGTTGTGGGCGCCGGAGCTGCTGATCTCCTTCGAGCAGGGACAGACGGTGGTCACGGGAACGACCATGCCGACCAGGAAGTCCACGCCGCCGCCGTTGCTTGTTCCCATAAACTGGCAGCGGTATTCCATGAGGCTTTTCGCACGGGACCGCGGGGCGGTCTTTTCGATGAAGTAGGGAAATTCGATTTCGATGTGGGCCGATTCGGCGTGCAGTTTGATCCGGATCTTCTCCAGGATACTGTGGAAGGTACGGATGTTCACCTGCTCGCGAATCTCGTTGAGGACCTCCACGAAGCGGCTCATGTGCGTTCCCTTGAAGCGACGGACGAGGTTCACGTACATGTTGATCGTGGCATTGACCGGCTGCGTCCCACGGGCGCGATCCAGTACGACGATCGGGTATTTGAGCCCCTTGACCCCGACCTTCTTGATGTCGATGTTCCGTTCGTCCTTCGAGTTCTGGATGTCGATCATAGGCTGTACGTCACACGCGAATTGTCCGACTCCCATACGGTCACCCTCGACAGGGCGACCTTCGCCTGCCGCGCCTTTTCGCCGATACGCTCGTGGAGGAAACGGGCGATCGCTTCGGAAGAAGGATTCCTGTTTTTGAAATAGTCGAGTTCGTTGAGATATTTGTGGTCGAGCGCTTCAAGGGCCTCGTCGGTCCACCGTTTCACGACCCGAAAGTCGATCAGAAGGCCTTCCTCGTTGAGCGATTCGGCCGCAACCGAGATCTCGACGAGAAAATTATGGCCGTGGAGCTCTTCGCACTTGCCGCCGATTTCCTTGAGGAGATGGGCGGCGGAGAATGATTTTTTAATGGTGACCTCGTACATGAATGAACCCTCCGGTAAATTGGCTAAGACCTATATCATAAAACATCTTCTTGGATAAGCGGGAAAATAAATCCCCTCCACTCAGATGCTGCATGCATCGTCGATCGTCTTGCCGGGAAGGAGATGGCTGAGGAAATCGCAACAGGGGAGGCAGAGTATCCCCTCCCGCAATAATCGCTCCCGGCCGCGATAGAGAAAGAACGCCCTGCTCTCCGGAAACTCGTCCCGAAATGATTTGAGACCTCGCAGATCGGCTGGCCGGATCGTCGCGGTATTTTTTACCTCCAGCGCCCACATTCCCTGGGGGCCATAGACGACGAAATCAACCTCAACGCCGGAACGGGTTCGCCAGAAATAGAGATCGCTCTTTTCCGGC
The DNA here is from genome assembly GCA_001829875.1 of Syntrophus sp. GWC2_56_31. GTDB lineage: Bacteria > Desulfobacterota > Syntrophia > Syntrophales > UBA5619 > JAKAFS01. The sequence goes on along the minus strand of MICN01000033.1, from coordinate 2,545 downwards.
GAATAGGCAAGCCAGCCTCTCAGGTGCTGTGCGACAAGCCCTTCCAGCGCCTGTCCTTCCATCTCTTCGGGACGATCGAGCGGCCCCCGCGGCCGCAGGGATCTGAAAACCCCCGCATCGAACAGGTAGAATTTCGGATGCACGGCAAGTTCCCGCCTCGCCCTGCGCGTGAATACGGGCAGGCGGAAGCCGAGGAGGATATCCTCCAGAATCGCAGTATATCCCTCCACGACCTTTCTGTCCACCATGCATTCCCGGGCGACATTGCTTAGGTTGAGAATGGAGGCATGGGAAAAGCTGATCGACTCCATGAAACGGGAGAAATTTCCGACATTCCGCACCAGCCCTTCCATCTGGACCTCTTCCCTGAGATAGAGGGCGGCATAGGAACGTAATACGTCGTCCGGGTTTGCCGAGGAATAAACGATAGGAAGCAGACCGCGCTGAAGCGCATCCTCCAGACGAAAGCGTTCCCCAAGCTCGGAGGCCAGGAAAGGATGCATGGTCCTCAGCAACGCCCGGCCACCCAGCATATCTACCCCCGTCTTTTTCAGCTTGCGCGCACTCGAACCGGTGAGCATAAACGTATAGCCTTGTTTATCCTCAATGAGCTTGTGGATGACGGAAAGCAGCTCCGGAACTTTCTGGATTTCGTCGATCACAAAACATTTTTGTCCCCCCTGCGCGCGAACGATCTCGGCCAGACGCTCAGGTCTTGCTGAAAAGGAACGAACCGTTTCGGGGTCGAGGAGATCGACATAGCAGGCGTCCGGGAAGCGTTCCCTCATGAAGGTTGATTTTCCCGTCCCTCTGGGACCGAAGAGGAAGAAACTCGCGGCAGGTGGGGTAAAAAATCGGGTAATAGTTTCCATAATGCGCCTCAAAATGGATTTGTCGATTCCATTATGATGGCTATCGTCATTATGTCAAGGGGAAAATGATGCCTCCCAGTCATCTGAGCTTTAAATCATTGACTTTAATTCATGTTATGTCATAATATGTGCCACTTTAATACGCAGCATGTTTTAAGATGATTGAGACAGGAGGAAGAAGCGGTGTTTAATCGACGTGCGATAGAAGATATCAAGACATGGTGTCAACAGAACAAGCGCAAGCCTTTGGTCATCCGCGGAGCAAGGCAGGTGGGGAAAACAACGGCAGTCCGTCTTGCGGCGGAGCAGCTTTCCGTCAAGGTGATTGAAATCAACCTTGAGCGGCATACCGAATTGGAACCTCTGTTTCAACGTTACAAACTGGATGAGTTGTTGTTTAACTTTTCTCTGATGAGCGGCGAACAGATTACCCGAGACAGCAACATCATCCTATTTCTTGATGAAGCACAGGCGACACCTTCCGCGTATCCGTGTTTACGTTATTTTTCAGAGGATATGCCCGGCCTGGCCGTGATTTTATCGGGCTCCTTGCTCGATCAGGCGCTCAATGATATCAAACTTCCCACCCCTGTCGGCCGTATTGAACCCTACTATATGGGACCATTGACATTTGAGGAGTTTCTTTTAGCGATCGGTGAGACCAAAGCGTTGCAAACCATTGAGATGCTTCAGGTGAATAACATGCGCCTGGTGCCTGACTCTGTGCATGACGAACTGATGGCGTTCGTGCGACGCTACACGCTGACAGGCGGCATGCCCGGATGTATCCAGCTCGGCATGGATAGCCATTTTAATCATGCTGAAATTCTGAAGCATCAGACAGCGTTGATTCAAAACTATAAGGATGATTTTGCCAAATACGCCGGAACTCAAAACGCCCTGCGTCTCAATGCTTTTTTTAATGGTATTTTGCGGCAGGTGGGTCTGCAATTTTCCCATAAACAGACCAACGAGATTTCTGCAATGACCAGTGGCGACAATCGCCAGTTGAATGCAGCGATTGAACGCTTTCTGGAGGCACGTTTGTTCTATCGCGTGTTGCACAGCAATGCGGGCAGAATTCCTTTGGGCGCTGAAACCAAAATAAGAATCAGCAAGTTTTTGTTTATTGATATCGGGTTATTATTGGCGGCACAAGGTATGCCGGCTCAAACAGTTATGAGTTCCCCGCTCGAATTGGTCAATCAAGGTGTATTGGCGGAGCAGTTTGTGGGTCAGCAATTGCTTTATTCTAAAAAGGGTTATATTCAGCCCGAATTATACTACTGGCAACCTCCGAAGTCAGAGGGTCAAGCCGAGGTTGACTTCCTTTTTCCCTGTTTAAACAGGGTGTATCCCATAGAGGTCAAATCAGGTTCGGGGGGCACGATTAAGTCATTACACTCGTATGTCGTTAAAAAACAAGCCGACCAGGCCATCAAGATTAGTTCCGCCAAGCCGTCCGTGAATCAACGGGTGGCCAAAGTGAATAAAGTTGAGCGCCCTTTCAGATTGCTCAACATACCCTTTTATTTGGTGCATCATCTGGAACGGTTGTTAACGCAGGATGAGTAGTGTAACCAGCAGATGCTCCGCCCATCACCTAAATCAGGCGGTAGAGGCGATAGGATCCCTGTTGCCGAACAAGCAGGCAATGCAATTCCCGAAAGGAA
>MICN01000032.1 GCA_001829875.1 Syntrophus sp. GWC2_56_31 | reverse complement strand
GCTTTTGACGGTTGGAGTATATGAAGTACGTCCATGTGTGTCAATTGAATTCTGAATGGCTTGATCCTGGCGTCCCCCAGTTTCCCCGGAGGGTCTCGTGCCGGAGGGACTCCTTCAGAAGGGCTCTGAATTCCTTGCGGGGTATAAAGCGGGCGCCGAGGCTCCCGAGGTGGGGGGTTTCCACCTGGCAGTCGATCAGGTTGAAAGGGTGGTCCTCTCGGTCGACGAGCGCGATGAGCGCCGCCTTGGAGGCGTTCGCCCTTGTCGAGAACATCGACTCGCCGAAAAAAGTGTGGCCGATAGAGACGCCGTAGAGGCCGCCCACAAGCGCATCTTCCTGCCAGACCTCGACGGAGTGGGCGTAGCCGAGATCATGGAGGGCGGTGTAGGCCTCCTGCATCGCTTGCGTGATCCAGGTGTCGTCCTGGCCCGGACGGGGCTTCCGACAGGCGGCGATGACACTTCGGAATGCGTGATCGAAGGTGATCCGGAAGAGCTGTTTCTTCAGGAACTGCCGCATGCTCCGCGAGACGCGGAGTTCTCGGGGAAACAGGACGAAGCGGGGATCGGGCGACCACCAGAGGAGCGGCTCCCCTTCGGAATACCAGGGGAAAATCCCTTCCCGGTAGGCGGCCAGAAGCCGCTCCGGCGAGAGGTCGCCGCCGACGGCCAAAAGGCCGCTCTTCACGGCGCGCTCAACGGGAGGAAAGACGGGTTGGTCAGGGAGTCGATAGACCGGCATGGGTGACCCGGACGACCACTGAGTCGTTCTCGATATCGGCGACGGCCTCGCCTCCCTCCCGGAGGCTGCCGAACAGGACCTCGTCCACGAAGAAACTCTTGATCTTGTCCTGGATGAGGCGGGCGATTTCCCGCGCCCCGAATTCGGGAGAGTAACCCCGCCGGGCCAGCCAGTCGAAGCAGCGATCGGTGACCGTAAGAAGGACTTTCTTCTCGGCGAGCTGCCCGGCGAATTCGGCGACGGCCTTCCTCACGATCTTCAGGATCACCGGATCGGTGAGGCCCTGGAAGTTCACGATCCCGTCGAGGCGGTTCCTGAACTCGGGGGAGAAGGTCTTTTCCAGGGCTTTGTATACGGCGTCCCGGTTGATGGGCAACCCTTCGAAGCCGATCGTCTGCCGGCCGATCTCCCGCGCGCCGGCGTTGGAGGTCATCAGCAGGACCACGTTGCGGAAGTCCGCCTTCTTGCCGTTGTTGTCCGTGAGTGTCGCGTAGTCCATGACCTGCAGGAGCGTGTTGAAGATATCGGCATGGGCTTTCTCGATCTCGTCGAGAAGCAGAACCGCATGGGGGTTTTTCCGGATGGCTTCGGTGAGGAGGCCGCCCTCCTCATAGCCCACGTAACCCGGAGGCGCCCCAACAAACTTGGCCACGGTGTGTTTCTCCTGATACTCGCTCATGTCGTAGCGGAGCAGCGGCACCCCGAGGGTCGCGGCGAGCTGCCGCGCAAGCTCCGTCTTTCCCACCCCCGTCGGTCCCACGAAGAGGAGCGAGGCGATCGGTTTGTCCGGTTCACGAAAGCCCGCGCGCGATCGCTTGACCGCTTCGACGACCTTTTCCACGGCCTCGTCCTGACCGAATATCCGCGCTTTCAATTGGGTTTCCAACTCCCTGAGCTTTCCGATCTCCGTCGTGGAGATACTCTTCTCCGGGATCCGGGCGATCCGGGCGACGACGGTCTCGATCTCCCTTGTCCCGATCTCCACCCTCTCCACGGTGTCATCGCCGCGGTTCATTGCGGCGAGGGCGCCGGCCTCGTCGATCACATCGATTGCCTTGTCCGGGAGACGGCGATCGCTGATGTATCGGTGGGAGAGCTCGGCTGCCGCCCGGAGCCCTTCTTCCGTGTAGGCAACGCGGTGGTAGCTTTCATACCGCTCGCGGAGGCCTTGGAGGATCCGGAAGGTGTCGTCGACCGAGGGTTCCGGGACCTCTACTTTCTGAAAACGCCGGGCGAAGGCGCCGTCCTTCTCGAAATATTTCCGGTATTCGTCGTAGGTGGTCGAGCCGATGCAGCGAAGCTTTCCGGAGACAAGCGCCGGTTTCAGGATGTTTCCTGCATCCATCGATCCGCCGGAGACGGCCCCTGCGCCGACGATGTTATGAATCTCGTCGATGAAGAGGATGGCCTTCTCCTGCTTCGAGATGTCGGCGATGATCCTTTTCATCCGCTCCTCGAAGTCGCCGCGGAAGCGGGTTCCGGCGAGGACCGCCCCCATGTCCAACGAGTAGATTTTGACCCCCTGGAGCTTCTTCGGGACCCTGTCCTTGGCGATAAGCTGGGCAAGCCCCTCGGTGATCGCGGTCTTTCCCACACCGGGTTCCCCGACGTGGACGGGGTTATTCTTGGAGCGGCGGCAGAGGACTTGGATCGTCCTCTCGAGGATATCCTCCCGGCCGATCAGGGGGTCCATCTCGCCGGTCCTCGCCCGCGCGGTCAGTTCGATCGTGTAGTTTTTAAGGAACTTGGATTGATCTTCTTTCGTCTCAACCGTTTCCCCTTTGCGGGTTCCCTGATTGGTCCCCTGAGAGCCTTCGTCGCCGGAAAGGACCGAAACGCCGTGCGAGATGTAGTTGAGCAGCGCGATCCGGCTGATCTCCTCCCGATGGAGATAGAAGGAGGCGTGGGATTCCTTCTCGTCGAGGATCGAGACAAGCACATCGCCCAGCTCCAGAGTCTGTTTCTGGGCGGAGGAGGTATGCCAGGCGGCGCGTTCGAGGATGCGCTGAAATCCAAGGGACTGGATGGCCCGTGTGACGGTGGGAACCGTATCGGTCTGTTCGAGGTGTTTCTCTAGGGTTTTCTTCAACCGGACGGGATCGCCGCCGCAGTTGAGGATGAGATCCTTCCCCTCGTCGAAGAAGAGGCAGGCGTAAAGGAGATGCTCCGGCGTGATGAACTCATGCCTTCTGACATTGGCTTCGGCATACGCCGCCATGATGATCCGGTTCAGATTTTCGCTGATTTTCATGATTTCTCTTTTCTTTTTCAGCGACGCTCAGACTTCTTCCAGGGAGCATTTCAGCGGGAACTCCCGCCTTCTGGCCAATTGGTGAACCCGGTCAATCTTCGTGGTCGCGATATCGTAAGTATAGACCCCACAGAACCCTTTTCCATTTTTATGAACGTCGAGCATGATCCGCGTCGCCTCCGCCGCAGGTTTATGGAAGACCACAATGAGGATTTCGATCACAAAATCCATCGTCGTGTAATCGTCGTTGACAAGGATCACCCGGTAGAGCTTCGGTTCACGGATATCCTGGTCGCTTCTCACTTCGCTGTCCGGCAGAATGTTATGCTCAGGCATGACCATTTCCCTCTACCCAAATGTCGTACCCGTAATATAAACAGTCGTGCTGTGTGTGTCAATGAGAAGCGCTCGGGCGAGCGGCGGCCTCTCAGCGGAGGGGTCGGCCTTGGCGGTCTCGGTCTCGGATCTTCTCCGCAACGGCCAGGACGGTGTCCGCATAGACGGTGCTGTGATTATATGCAAAGATAACCCGGTGCTGTTCGTCGCGGTCCATCCCTTCACGCCAGCCGTGTCCGCGGAGGAAATTGGCGATGCTATGGAGGGCGTCCGCCTTTGCAAAGGGATCGATTCGGCCGTCTCCGTCGGCATCCACGCCGTAGGTAGAGATGTTGGAGGGCATGAACTGGCACAGTCCGATCGCCCCGTAGATCGATCCCCGGATGGCGAGCGGATCGATCCTGTCCTGTGCGGCGTAGTTGAGCAAAGCCTTAAGCTCTCCGTAAGCCCAGTCGGACTTCTCTCGGCAGCGGCGACGGACGAATTCTTCGTTCTCCGGGGTGAGCAGGGCGACGTCCAGGTGGGGTTGGATGATTTCCAGCGCGGTGGCGGAGGCCATGCTGGCCAGGCGGTTGAAAACACGACGGTTGCCGGTGTTTTTGCCCAGATGGGTCTCGATCAGAAGGATTGAGACGACGATCTCCTTCGGGACGCCATATCGGGTGGTAATCTCCTCCAGGAGCGACTTGTTTTGGATGAGATACGAGTTTGCCCGGCCAATGGCCCAGGGGTTGAGGTATTCCCGGCGGTAAATCTTCCGCAATGCGGCTTCGGAGAGCGAATCCGGTTCGGCCGACCTGCTCCGGACCAGGGCCCGCAACTTTCCGGCCATCGAGTCCGGTTCGAAGAGCACTTCCGGGCGGGAAAAAAGGGTCTCCATCGCCTCCCGATTGAAACCGTCGGCCGTCAGACGTTCGGTGAGCGGCTTCCAGTCGGCGGTGGCTGCTGCCCATGCCTGGCCGAGCAGCAGCAGAAGAAGGGCTGCGCCACAGAGAATAAAGGGGCCATGCCGGAGGGGACGTGTGATTCCTCCCGAGACTGCGGTCTTTGTGTATGGAGTCATGGTATTCCGACTTTAAGTAGCATGTTCGTATCATGGCTTCAAGGGGAATATTTGCTAAAATCTGCTTGACAACCGGGACCGCTTTCCTTATCCTAAACCTCTGAAAAAAAAGAAGTTCTTATAGGGAGGGAAAAATGAAGATCGCATCTATAGCCGCCGGCATCAAAACCGTATGCATTGTCGCGTTGTCACTGGCGATTGCCTCGCCATCCATCGCCCAGGCCCAGAACTACCCCAATCGGCCGATTCGCATGGTGGTGCCGTTTTCGCCCGGGGGCGCGGCGGATACTCCGGGCCGCATGCTGATGCATAAGCTGTCCGAGGTCCTCGGCCAGCAAGTCATCGTCGACAACCGTCCCGGTGCGGGCGGCACAATTGGCGCCGAGTCTGTAGCGAAAGCAAAGCCCGATGGCTACACCCTGTTGCTGATTTCCAATACTCACGTGATCGGTGGGAGCCTGTATAAAAATCTGACTTACGATGCGGTCACCGCTTTTACGCCGGTGCTGCAATTCGGCGACGCGCCGAACGTGCTGGTCGTGCATCCGTCGCTGCCGGTGAAATCGGTGCAGGAGCTGATCGCGCTCGCGAAGGAGAAGCCCGGGCGCATCGACTTCGTGTCGTCCGGCAACGGCAGTTCGCAGCATATGTTCGCCTCGCTGTTTACGACAATGGCGGGGGTGAATATGTTTCACATACCGTACAAGGGCAGTGCGCGTGCGACCACCGATTTGCTGAGCGGGGAGGTTAAAGTGGGTTTTCCGGGGATCGCGGGCATGCTGCAGTATATAAAGAACGGTAACCTGCGTGTGCTTGCGGTGACCAGCGCCGAGCGCTCGCCGGAATTGCCCGACGTGCCGACGATCGCGGAAGCCGGAGTCAAGGGTTATGAAGCGACGCTGTGGCTCGGCATCATCGGCCCTGCCGGGCTGCCCAAAGAGGTGATCACAAAGCTCAACACGTCGATCAGCGGGATTATCAAGCAGCCGGACGTGAAGAATGCTTTGCGCAAGGTTGGTACCGAAATCACGTACCGCACGCCGGAGGAATTTGGGAAATTCCTCCGCTCCGAGCAGCAAAAATGGGCGAAGGTCATCAAGGAGATCGGCTTGAAGGTGAATTAGTGGTCAGCGGCTGCACCACCGCTCGCATGGTCCGATCATCCCGCCCAGCATCCCGTTCCAACACCTCAACCTTTGTGAAAGATTATAGCCCATAGAATCATAAAGCCCGGATTTTTCTACCCAAACTACACCACCCGGCATAAGCGAGCCATAAAGAGGAGGTATTTTTCGCGTCTATCTTCCTGAACTCTACAAATCTTGAAATTTACTTGGTATGCAATACTTCATGTGATATTATATTAAAGCAAGATAAGATGGCATTTAGGAGGTTGTGGCATGGAAACAAAGCTAAAAATGGTCTATTGGAAAAGCGAAAAATTCTGGGTAGGAAAACTCCTCGAACATCCAGAAATAATGACACAAGGGGAGACGTTGGAAGAACTTGAAGATAACATGAAGGACGCTTACTCGCTGATGACAATGGACGATGTACCGGCAGAGCATAAGGTTAAAGAACTTATCTTTGCCGTATGAAAAGAAAAGACCTCATCAAAAAAATTACATCTTTTGGATGTATTCTCCTGAGACACGGCCACCAGCACGATCTTTACAGCAATCCTAAAACCGGTAAAAAGCAACCTGTACCAAGGCATAATGAAATAGACGAAGTCCTCGCAAAGCATATAATTAAAGAATTGACATAGTATCAAAGGCAATCCACCGGACGCTCGTTCCTCGCGCCGGTGATCTTTTCGATGCTCCACTTCAAACAATAATTCTTAATATTTTTACTGATTGAGGATGTTTGTAGAGACAGTAATCGAGTAGAAATACAAAAATACCTCTACCGGCGT
>MICN01000031.1 GCA_001829875.1 Syntrophus sp. GWC2_56_31 | reverse complement strand
CGGTCTTCGCCGGTATGACGCTGCGGGTAAATTTTTCACTTTTACGGGGTCGTCATCCTTGACCGGGAGTGAAAACCGCAAAACCCGCCCTGTGGGCGGGCGCTTCGCCTTATGGGGGAACCATGTGCGGCCGTTTTGTCCTGTTGACCGATTTATCGATCATCGTCCAGTCGTTCGGCATTGAGGAGATGGCATGCCGGTACAGAACGAGCAATAATATCTCGCCCGGTCAGCAGGTTGCGGCCGTCGTGCGAGATGATAAGACCCGGCTTGTCGATTATCGTTGGGGGCTTGTTCCCTCGTGGGCCAAGGACCCGTCGATCGGATATAGAATGTTCAATGCCCGCGCCGAGACCGCAGCCGAAAAACCGAGTTTCAGGAAGGCTTTTCAAAACCGCCGCTGCCTGATTGTAGCCGATGGATTTTACGAATGGCAAAAATCGGGAAAGGTAAAAAAACCATTTTACTTTTCCATGAAGTCGGGGCAGCCGTTCGGCTTTGCCGGACTCTATGACACCTGGATCTCACCGGAGCGAGAATCGGTCAACACCTGCACGATCATCACAACCGAGCCCAATGAATTGGTGCGGTCCATCCACGACAGAATGCCGGTCATCATCCCAAAAGAAAAGGAGGCCGCCTGGATCGACCCTCTCAATCGCGATCGGGAACTGCTGCTGTCCCTGTTGAAACCTTATCCGCCGGATGAAATGAGGGTGCTGGAATCGGGTCCCGTAAAATGATCTCTTGCCCAGGCAACCCGCGACGCCGGAGATGAGAAGACAGCGGGCGGGGCGCTGTCCGTTTCATCGAGGCGTATGCGCAGGCCGCTCTGGTTCGCCATCTGGATGGCAAGCCCGGGGCGTGCATTGAGTTCGAGGAGCACCGGCCCTCGCTCCCGATCCAGGACAAAATCGGCGCCCAGATAACCAAGACCCGTCATATCCATCGCCTCCGAGGCCGTCATCAGCAGTTTGTCCCAATGGGGCAGCTGGATTCCGTTTACGGGATTCCCCGTGTCCGGATGTGTCTTGACGATCCGTGACTTGTGGACTGCGGCCAGGGTGATGCCGCTGCTGAGATCGATGCCTGCCCCGATCGCCCCTCTGTGGAGGTTCGCCTTTCCATCCGATGCCTCCGTGGGAAGCCTCACCATGGCCATCACGGGGACCCCCTTGTAAACGATGATCCGCACGTCCGGCACGCCTTCCCGATAGGTGACATCCTTGAAGACCGCGTCCGGGTGGATGAGCGCCTCGATGATCGCGGTATCTTCCCCCCCTTCCAGAGAGAATATCCCGGAAAGAATCGACGCGATATGGTAGTTGAAATCCTCTTTTGACATCGTCTTGCCGCTCTGGGTCACGAATCCGTCTTCAGTCCTGCCCTTGATCAGAATGATGCCGCTGCCGCCGGACCCTCTTGCCGGCTTCACGACAAACTCGCCCAGGGGCTCCAAAACTCCCGGGAGTTTAGCAATGCTGCCGTGATTCTCCACGACATAATAGAGTTCGGGGATCGGGATGCCGAACTTCTCCGCGAGCCGCTTCGTCTGCACCTTGTCGTCGACGAGCGGGTAGGCGGAACGCGCATTGTAAGCCATGATATATCCGGCATTGCGAAAATTCATGCCCAGCACGCCGCTTTTGCGGAGTCTGCGGAAGCCGTCGAGGATCATGACGACCCTTTCAGAAAGCGGAAACGATAAAGTTCGGAGAGCCGGTACCCCGTATAGCGCCCTAAAAGAATCTGCAGCGCAGCCACCGTGAGGATCAGCTCCGGATAGACAAAAAAGGCGAACTGCAGCGTCTCCCAGCTGATCAGACCATAGGCAATGACCGCGACCGCGACGCTTCCGATTGCGGCGCGGAAGGCTTCCCATATTCCGGACTCCTCGATGAGGATGAAAAACCGCTCGATGGTCATGGTGAGAATGACAAAAGGTATCAGGCCCACCGCCATCAGCTCCCGCAGACCAAGTTTGTTTCCCACCAGGGCAAGCAGCGTAAAGCAGGCGATGACCAGTGTCAGGATGACCGACAGTCGGGGAACGAGCAGGAGATGAAGTTTGTCCAGAAAAGACCTTGCCGCATAGCCGACCAGAAGAACGCCGCAAAAGATGGCGACGCCGTAAACGGTACCCGTGCTCCTAAATGCCAGTGCGATCAGCATCGGCATGAAGATCCCGAATGTCGGAAAGCCCACGACATTGCGGAGTATCGAGATGATCAACGCCCCGATAGGCACCAGGAGAAGGATGCGAAACGTCCCCTGAAATTCCTGCGGCAACTGCAGCAAGGACCAGCGATCGAGAAAATGGGCGGACCGTGTAATCTGTTCATAGAAGAGTTTCCACTGGCTCAAAACCTGCCGGTTCAGCGTCCAACGGATATCGGACAATTCCCCCCCCGTCGCCCTGACAGCGGGGAACCCGCCTACCGCCAAGGGAAGAAGCGCTGCCGAAGAGGGATAGACCTCCCACGTTTCCGGATTCAGATGGACCCAGGACCGGTCAACCCAGACTTCGATCCATTTCGTCGGCAGGGTTTGCACCTCCTCGGCGAGCCTGAGCCCCTCTGCGGCCCTTGCCGGCAGGCTGGATGCCCTGAAAAGGGCGAGAGCTGCGTCCGTTCGATCGTATTTCTGCTGCACCACCCGCCATCGCCGGGAGCGATCATCGCCCGGCGGCGAATCCCCCCAGTTGCCTTTCAGTGCCGCGACAACCGCCCGAAATCGTACCATCGGCGCCGAGGCTTGCCACTTCATGGCCGCCGCTTGCGCCAGTGACTGTTCTTCCCGGCTCATTGCGGTAGGGAATGGACTCAAGAGCGGAGACTGGATCGGAACGCCGCGGCGGGGGCGTGAATGTATCGTTGCCCTGTATGTGATTTCCTCCGGCCTGTCTACACCAGCCCCCGACCAGACGCCAAACCTGTTTGAACCCTGTGTGTGAATGTAAAATGCGTACATACCGGAGAGGACGCGCTCCTCGACAACCATGTACCCGGTCTGTTCGGAGGGGAGTGCCAGGGAGAGCCCGCTCTGCTCCTCTTTGGGGGTGATATAGACATTGACGAGAAGCTGCCATGACTGCCCCTCGGACACCGGGAAAACCGGATATCCGAGCCATATGATGCGGTAGAGCACGAGGACGCACGTCAAAAGGAAAAGAGCGGCGGCCGGTAAGAAACCAGGGCGTCTCATTTCGATGTCGCCTCGGGACAGGAAGGCGTCGCACAGTATGATGTGTCACATGCAACGATAAAACCGTGCCTGAGGGTGTTTCTCCCGACAAGGAGCGGGTATTTCGACTTGGAACGGTCGTTGAGATTCACCTCCGTCAGGATCCTCTTTGACCCGATACACAGTTGTAAAACCACAACCGGCCTTTTCTCTTCCATTTCGGCACTCCTGATGGTCTTCCATTTCAAGATCGGCAAGCGTATTTGTCGGCCCCCGTATTGTTCGGGCAGGGTGAATTCGACGGTCTTTCCCCTTATCCTGAGTTTCCTGGCATCAAGGGAAGAGGTGGCCGCTCCGGTGTCAATACGGGCAGGCAATGTCACCCTCCAGGGGAGAAGAAGGACATTCTCCACAGCGCCGAGCTGGATTTTCTCTTTCGTTTCCGCAAACGCAACCCCGGGAGCGATGAAGAAGATCAAAAAAAGCGACCCCCTGATCATCATTCGCTTGAAGGCGGCCATGCGGCCATTTGACGACATTGCCTCTCGCTGTGAGATATTCATGCGGTGACTATAGCAGAGGGGGGTTACGATTTCAATATCGACCTCGCAACATGACGATAAAATCCAATTGACAGACACGGATTCTTCTCATATCTTCGCGTATACGGAGGAAGCGATGAAGGTTTGCATTATTGGCGGGGTGGCCGGCGGCGCCACGGCTGCCGCCCGGCTGCGGCGGCTGGATGAAAGGTTGGAGATTATCGTGTTCGAAAGAGGTGATTACATCTCTTTTGCAAACTGCGGTCTCCCTTACCATGTTTCCGGCCGGATCAGGGAACGCGACAGTTTACTGCTGCAGACGCCGGAAGGTTTCTGGTCCCGTTTCAGGGTCGAGGTCCGGCTGGGCAATGAGGTGCTGGATATCGATACACGGCATAAACGGTTACAGGTCAGGAACCTGAAGACCGGCGAAGAATACGCCGAATCTTACGACACCCTGATCCTGTCGCCGGGGGCTTATCCTTTTGTGCCGCCGATCGAAGGAAGCGGCGCGGCGATGTTCATGACCCTGCGCGACATTCCCGACATGGATGCCATGATTGCCCGGATCGAGAACCAGTCCGTGACCGAGGCGGTGGTCATAGGCGGGGGATTCATCGGTGTGGAGATCGCGGAGAATCTGATCGCCAGGGGGATTAAAACCCACCTTGTCGAGATGCTGGGACAGGTCATGATGCCGTTTGATCCGGAGATGGCCAGTATCATCGAGGCCGGGCTTACCGGCGGAGGGGTTTGCCTCCATCTGTCCGACAGCGTGAAAAGGATCGTGGTCGATGGACGGGGCAAGGTTATTCTGGATTCCGGGACCGAGCTGACCGCCGATCTGGTCGTCAGCGCCATTGGTGTGCGGCCCGATGTTGAACTGGCCCGAAAGGCCGGCCTGAGGATCGGCGTCACCGGCGGAATTGCCGTCGATGCCGGCATGAGGACCAGTGATCCTTGCATATTCGCCGCCGGCGATGCCGTGGAAACGACCCACCTGGTGACAGGAACGCCGGTGCTTGTGCCGCTGGCGGGCCCGGCCAACAAACAGGCCCGCATTGCCGCGGATAACATATGCGGCCTTTCTTCCAGCTATCAGGGGCCGCTGGGAACAGCGATCGTCAAGGTCTTCGATTTGCACGCGGCCGTTACGGGATTGAATGAAAAAACAGCCAAGCGGCACAACCTTGCTTATCAGGCCATCCATCTCCACCCCCTGAGCCATGCCGGATATTATCCCGGCGCCGCGCAGATGAGCCTGAAGCTGTTGTTTGAAGTGCCTGGAGGGAGGGTTCTCGGCGCCCAGTGCATAGGGACCGTCGGTGTTGACAAAAGGATCGATGTGATTGCCTCCGCCATCCATGCCGGCATGACGGTTTATGATCTCGAGCGCTTGGATCTCGCGTATGCGCCGCCTTTCGGCTCCGCCAAGGACCCGGTCAACATGGCGGGTTTTGTGGGCAGCAACATATTGCGGGGTTTGGTGGCGTCGGTCACTTACGACCAAGCCGAGGCAATGGAGAATCCTCTCTTCCTAGACGTTAGGAAAAATGAAGAATTCGAGGAGGGATGCATCCCGGAGTCGATCCATATCCCCCTTGACGAGCTGCGCGAAAGAATCCACGAGCTCCCGAAGGACCGTCATTTGATCGTAACCTGCCGAACCGGAATACGCTCCTATGCGGCTGTCCGGATCCTCAAACAGTCAGGTTTCGAACTCCTGTCAAATCTTTCGGGGGGATACATCACCTATGGCCACTATACGGCAAAATGAGCATAAAAAGGGGTAATTTCGTTTTTGAGGATTTACCCCCCAAACAATCGAGCAAGGAGAATAATCTATGAAGACCAGAAGCGCCTGCCTGACCGGCGTCGACCGGGTCGAAGCCAAGGAGCGGGAACTGACCATCGGCCCGGACGAGGTCCTCGTGAAGACCCATCTGGCCGGGATCTGCGGCTCGGACAAGAACCTCTATAACGGGATCATCCCCCCCTCCGGCGGGCTGAACACCGAGATGCGCACCGCCTTTGCCTACCCCTATTTCCTGGGGCACGAAGGGGGCGGCACCGTCGTCGCCGTGGGGGAGAAGGTCCGCGACTTCGCCGCCGGCGATAAAGTCATCTCCTTCGGGTGGATCGAAACCCTCTCGGACTATTTCAAGGGGAAGGAGGAGGATCTGGAACGGGTGCCGGAGGGGATGGATATGGACCTCGCTTCCCTCGGTGAGCCGGTCGGCTGCGCGGTGTTCTCGGGCCTCATGTCCAAGGTGCAGCTCGGGGAGATCGTGGCCATCTTCGGGATGGGTTTCGCCGGACAGATCATGGCCCAGGTGGCAAAGGCCAAGGGGGCCCACAAGGTGATCGGCATCGACGTCGTGGACGGGAAGCTGGCCCTCGCCAAAACACTCGGACTGGATCATGCCGTCAACGGCGCAAAGGATGACCCGCTCAAGGCGGTCATGGAGATCACCGGCGGCCTCGGGGCGGACGTCGTCGTCGACATGGCCGGTTCCGCCGATTCCGTGAACCTCTGCAGCGCCGCGGTCAGGCACAACGGGATCATGGTCTTCTACAGTTGGATCACCCAGGACATCACGGTCAACATCTCGCGCTGGCACAACAACAGCCTGGAGGTGATCAACACGGGCCTCGTCCATCACGGGATCAAGCAGCGGACACTCTGGACCCCGCTGGCCCTGCGGCCCGTCCTTCAGCGCCAGGTGGCGGTCAAACCGCTCATCACCCACCGCTTCCCGATTTCCCGGGTTGCGGAGGCCTTTGACGTCGCGGCCAACGATCCCGCGGCGATCAAGGTAGTCATCGAGCCGGACCGGGATTGAAAGGTGACGGCTTCGTAAAAAGCCCGGATGCTGCG
>MICN01000030.1:16353-56708 GCA_001829875.1 Syntrophus sp. GWC2_56_31 | reverse complement strand
GAAAAATAAAGAGTCCTATATACAAAGTGAGGCTGCAGGCGCACTCGGGAAAATAGTTGAACACTTGATTGCCGCCCTGAAGGATAAAAACCCAGTTGTACGAAGTGATGCGGCGGTTGCCCTCGGAAAGACAATGGATGTCCGTGCGGTTGAACCCTTGATTGCTGCCCTGAAGGATGAAACCTATAGTGTCCAAAGGCATGCCGCAGACGCCCTTGCAGGTATCGGCGCCCCGGCCGTTGAGCCTTTGATTGCCGCCCTGAAGGATAAAGACCCATCTGTGCGAATTGGGGCTGCAGGTGCTCTCGAAAAGATAAAGGACACCCGCGCTGTGGATCACTTGGTTGCCGCCCTGAGGGCTGAAAATATCGAGATAATCGCCGGCGCCTACCCATTTTTTATTCAACGGGGTGTCCCCGGATCAGAGGCCCTTCTTATCAAGGCTTTGGATACATATGGCGCCCGTACTCCGTGGATGGCACAAGATTTTCTCAATTGCGGTAACGATCGGCTGGCAAAAGCGGTCGAAGGTTGGGTACTGAAATATAATTACGGTATTGATACGTCACCAAGCCATAGCGGACCCAGATGGGGGAAATAGCGATCTATTCGGCGACGGTGATCTTCAGCGTGCCGCCCCGTCCAAGCAGGTCGTGGATGTGGATGTACCCCTTCAGGTGATTGTCCGCATCGGTCACAACGAGGGTGGTGATCTCGGCACGCTGCATGGATTCGATAGCCTGTGCGACAGAGCTGTTTTCATGGATGGTTTTGGGATTACGGGTCATAAAGGCGCTGATCCGTTCGTTACGAAAATCCTCTCCCGTGCGGACCAAACGCCGGATGTCGCCGTCGGTCAGAATGCCGCGAAGGGTGTCATCCCCGTCCGTAACAAGCACGAATCCTTTGTTTTTTTGATCCATTTCCCGGATGGCTTCCAGAACGGACGCATCACAACCGATGCGGGGGATCTGCACGCCTTCGAGCATGACGTCCCTTACTCTGGCCCGAAGCCTGGAGCCGAGATTTCCGCCCGGATGAAATTTATAAAAGTCTTTCTCTTGAAAATTCCGCCGCTTGATCAGGGCAACTGCAAGGGCGTCTCCCATCGCAAGCGCGGCGGTGGAACTCGAAGTCGGTGTGAGACCGAAAGGGCAGGCCTCCTTCGCCACGCCCACATCGATGACCACTTCGCATGCCCTGGCCAGGGTGGAGGAGAGGTTCCCGGTGAAGGCGATGCGGGGGACGCCGATGTTACGGATACTGTCGATAATCAGGTTCAGCTCGGCGGTCTCACCGCTATGCGAGATGGCAAGAAATATATCGTCCTTCGTGACGATCCCCAGATCGCCATGGAGACCTTCCACCGGATGGAGAAAGAGCGCCAGTGTCCCGGTGCTGGTCAGGGTGGCGACGATCTTTCTGCCGATAAGACCCGATTTTCCGATTCCTGTAACGATCACCCGACCCTTGGAGCGGTAGATCAATTCAACTGCACGGGGAAAAGACTCCCCCACTTTGTCGATGAGATGGAGGATGCTCTCTGCCTCGATCCGGAGTACTTCTTTCGCCTCTATTAACGAACGGTCCTCTTCCATTGACGATTGTTCCTCTTCGGTTGACCACTCTCCGCGGCTTTGAACCGGTAGGCGAGAATGGCCTGGTGCGTGGAACGCTATCAGAAATCCGAAAGACTGACAAGGGCGATTTTCCATGGCGAATGACCTGGCCCCGTTGTCTTATAAACACATGTTACCGAAGGCAGAGCGGTTTGAGGCCCCTTCATTCGTTGACACCTTGGGCGTCATTCCATATAATCGGTCAACTGGATGAGGTCAATGGAAGGTTCGGGCGGCAAATGGCAGTGGGTTGCGGGAGGGGGGGCGATTCTGCTCTTCTGCATCCTCTTGCTCTTTCGTCTGGGTGTTCCGGGGAAGATTTTTCCCGGTGCAGCCGGGACCGCACCTCTGCCCCAGGTAAATATTCCGACCGGAGAAATCTGGATGAATATCACCCAGGACGGTCGAAAAATCGGCCACGTGCACCGCACCACTGCGGAAACCGAGAACGGATACCAGTTTTCCGAGAGTGTCGTCATGCGGATCAATACCATGGGGATTGTCCAGCCGCTGACGGTCCGGACAGCGGCTGAACTGAAGCCCGACCGAACTCTATCCAGCTTTCAGTTCGATTTAGGCTCTTCCATTTTCCGGTTCACGGCACGGGGGAAGGTTGCGGGGAAGAACCTGACTGTCCATATCGGCCCTCCGGGTAACGAAACCATCACGACCTTAACCATCGGGGAAGCGCCGTATCTTGGCGGCAGCATCCTGGAATCCGCGGGGGCCGCGGAACTCAAGCCGGGGGAGGGGAGGACGCTCACGGTCTTCGATCCCGCCTCCCTGGGCCAGAAACCGGTGCGCATCACGCTCCTTGGTGAAGAGACCATAACCATCATGGGGAAAAGACGTCAGGTAAAGAAACTGTCGGTGGATTTCATGGGGATGAAGCAGGTTGCCTGGGTCGACCGGGATGGCTCCGTGCTCCGGGAACAGGGGATCCTGGGGATCACTCTTGAAAAAGTCACACGGGAGGCAGCTCTCGCCGGGCCGGAAGGGGAGGGCAGTGTGGATCTCACGGAGATCGCCGCCATCCCATCCCCGCGACCGATCGATGACCCGGTATCCCTAAAAGTCATGAAGATCCGTTTAACGGGTCTTCCGGAGGGGTCGCTCTTTCTCGACGGCGGGAGACAGGTCTATCGGAGCGGTGTGCTGACGATTCGCCGCGAATCGTCTTCCGAGCCCGTTCTTGATTCGGCCGGCGCCAAAGCGGACTTTACGGCGTTTCTCCGGTCGACGCCTTTCATCCAGTCGGACCATCCGAAGATGAGACAGAAGGCGGCGGAACTCGTTGCCCCCGGAGATACGGACGGGGTGAAGGCCGAAAAAATAGTGGCCTGGATCCATAAAAATCTTGAAAAACGGCCCGTCCTTTCGGTGCCGAATGCATTGGAGACATTGGAAAACCGGATCGGGGATTGCAACGAACACGCCGTTCTCCTGGCAGGACTGGCCCGGGCCGCCGGGATACCGTCGGAGGTGGAGGCGGGGCTGGTTTACCTGCGGGGTCGTTTCTATTATCACGCCTGGAATCTCCTTTTCCTCAAGGACAGGGGGGGATGGGTAACCGCCGATTCGGTCTTCGGGCAGATGCCGGCGGATGTCACCCATATCCGCTTCATCCGAGGCGGCGCAGAACGTCAGCTCGATCTGGTGGGGCTTATCGGCAAGGTGAAATTGGAGATTCTGGAGATGACAAGATGATCGCGTTGACGAATCTGACCAAGCGATACGGGGACCTCATGGCGGTGGACCAACTGAATATCTCGGTGGAGAGGGGGGAAATATTCGGTTTCATCGGCCCGAACGGAGCGGGAAAAACCACGACGATCCGCATGATGGCGGGCGTCCTGAAGCCGACGGAGGGGGAGGTTTTGATCGGCGGGCTCGACATGGCGTCGGATCC
The DNA here is from genome assembly GCA_001829875.1 of Syntrophus sp. GWC2_56_31. Lineage (GTDB taxonomy): Bacteria > Desulfobacterota > Syntrophia > Syntrophales > UBA5619 > JAKAFS01. The sequence goes on along the minus strand of MICN01000030.1, from coordinate 53,180 downwards.
GGTGGCAGCCAAAAGGGTCATCGGTTTCATACCGGACAGGCCGTTTCTCTATGAGAAACTGACTGGCATGGAATTCATGCGTTTTTCCGCGGATCTTTACGGTGTCGGAGACGGGGTCTTCCGGGAGAAGGCCGAAGGACTGCTGATCCAGTTTTCCCTCTATGACTGGGCCGATCAACTGATCGAGGCCTATTCGCACGGGATGAAACAGCGACTGGTGATCGCCTCGGCCCTTCTGCACGCCCCCCGGGTGATCATCGTGGACGAACCCATGGTCGGGCTCGATCCTGCCGGGATCAGAATGGTCAAGGACCTGCTCCGGGAGCTTGCCGGCAAGGGCACGGCGATCTTCATGTCCACACATACGTTGGAGATCGCCGAAGATCTCTGCGACCGGATCGGTATCATCCATAGGGGACGTCTGGTTGCCCTGGGAACGACCGGCGACCTTCGGGGAACGGCGCGCCTGGTTGACGGAGACCTGGAAGAGGTGTTTCTCAGGCTGACCGGCAAGGAGACGCCATGAAGGACGGCTTCGTAAAAAGCCCGGATGCTGCGTTGCGCTTCATCCCTCGTCGTTGCGGCGTACGACAGAGTACGCCTCACTCCTCGGAATTCGCGCGCCTTGCCTGCGGCCTTTTTACGAAGCCGTCACATTTCCAAAACCTTGATGGCTTTTTGGGGGATCACCATGAATGATCTTCGTGTCCTGCTCCGGCCGCGCCTGCTCTCCTTCAAGAACGGGAGGGCCTCCCAGAGCGTCGGCAGCCGCCGTATCCGGTATCTCCTGTTCGCCGGGATCGGACTTGCCTTCTGGGTCGGCGCTTTCCTCATCTTCTATCGGGTGTTGACTTATTTCCAGGGGGTTGAAGAGTTCGGAGATATCCTGGCCCGCAAGCTCCTCTCGATGGTCCTGTTGACCTTCTTCTCGCTGCTCCTGTTCAGCAGCGCCGTGACCTCGCTCTCCAAGCTCTACCTCAGCCGCGACCTGATGCTGGTCCACTCGCTGCCGGTATCCGGAGGGAAGATCTTCCTGGCACGCTGGCTTGAAAGCACCCTCGATAGTGCCTGGATGGTGATCATTTTCAGCCTGCCCGTTTTTCTCTCCTACGGGATCGTCTACCGGGCAGGACCTTTTTTTTATATGACGGCTGGAATGGCGCTGCTCCCGCTCTGTGTGACCGCTTCCGCGCTCAGCACGCTTGTTGTGGTCGTTATGGCTGTTCTCCTGCCTGCGGGGAGAATCAGGACGGTATTCGTCTTTTTCGGCCTGCTGATGATCGTCGCACTTATCCTTGTCTTTCGCCTCATGCGTCCGGAGCGGCTGGTCAACCCGGAGAACTTTGCCACCCTGGTCCTCTATCTGCGGGAGATGGGGACGCCCGGATCCCCGCTGCTTCCCACCACCTGGGCGCTCGACAGTCTGAATGCGGCTCTATCGGGCCTCAATGGTGAAGCCTTTTTCCATCTCGCCCTCGCCTGGAGTGGTGCGGCGGCCCTCTCCTTTATCTTGACGCGGGTGGCGGGGGAGATCTATTTCCTTGGTTATACAAGAGCGCAGACCGCCGCGAATCGGTTATTTCCTCTCCGCGCCGGTCCCAGCGGAAACCGGCATCGCTTTATCGAGAGGTTTTCCGGACCGGCCTGGGCTTTTGCAGTCAAGGAGGTCAGGACGTTCTTCCGGGATCAGACCCAATGGCCGCAGCTGTTTCTCATCGCGGCCCTGATCCTCGTGTACCTCTACAATTTTTCGGTTCTCCCCCTGGGCCAGTCGGCGATACAGACGCTCTACCTGCAGAATCTTTTTTCTTTCCTGAACATGGGTCTGGCCGCGTTCGTTCTCACGGCGATCGCCGCCCGGTTCGTCTATCCGGCGGTGAGCTGCGAGGGCGATGCCTTCTGGATCGTCCGCTCGGCGCCGCTCTCGCTTCGGGCCTTTCTCTGGGTCAAGTTTACCGTCTATTATCTCCCTCTGCTTATTCTGGCGGAGATCCTCATCGTGATCTCCAATATTCTCCTCCAAGTCACGCCGTTCATGATGCTTCTGTCGGCGGTCACGGTCTTCCTGATGGTGCCGGGCGTTGTTGCACTGGGTGTGGGGCTGGGCGCAGCATATCCCGACTTCCGGTCCGAGAATCCGGCCCAGTCGGTGACCAGTTTTGGAGGACTCCTTTTTATGCTGTTGGCGGCAGGATTCATCGCCGCGGTGATCGTTCTTGAGGCAGGCCCGGTCTATGCCGTTATAATGGCCGGCTTCCACGGCAGGAGCCTCTCAGGTCTGCAGCTCGGATGGCTCGTCGTTTCCTTTACCCTCGTTCTCCTTCTTTGCGCCCTCGCGGTGATTCTCCCCATGCGGCTCGGCGAGAGGCGACTTAATGGGACGGCTTCGTAAAAGGCCCCCAAGCCGTCATTTCTTGAGTGTCACACCCGTCACTTCAAGGGCATACACTTTACTGTCCTTGCCCGTGTAGAAGGTGGGCTTGATATCATAATCCTTATCGGGGGTCATATGCATCACGATCCTTAAGATGCCGGCCGCGGAATCCAGGGTGACCCGTATCTTTTGAATCAGCGCTCCGTCTGTCTGTATGTCGGACCATTCTTGTTTCATGGACGAGGTGCTGGTGACATCCATGATGATCATCGGGGTGGTTCCTTCGACGTTGAACACCGCGGGCACGTAGAATCGGTCGAATTCAACGAGGAGCACTTCTTTCCCCCGCGGAAGAACCTTGTGGCGAATCGACTTGACGGCCACTGAGAAGATCTGCCGTGCAGGCGTATCCACGGCAGGCAGCGCCCCTTTCTCCTCATTTTTCACCGATCTCTCCGGCGATGGTGTCCTGAAGAGCAGCGGCGCATAGACGTAACCCAGGGCATTTTTCTCCGACCGCTCCGTTTCCGTTATTTTGAAAACAGCGTACCAATTGCCTTTCAGGAAATCTGCCTTTACGGTTTGCCCCGGCATTAAAGATCCCCGGAGCTTGGAACCAACGGATCTGTCCGTCCGGATATTCGTTTTTTTTTCGGCATACATTATCGTACCCCAGGCTTTCACAAAGGCATTCTGAATCCAGTCCTGCCCTTTTTCCTTCTTCCCGGTCTCCTGGAGCTGCTGTATTTTTTTGCTCATATCGTCGATGGTCTGGTTTAATTCGGAGATTTGCCGGCTTGCCCGGGTGATCTCGTTTTGTTGATCGGACAGACGACTATTCGTCTGGGCAATCATTTGCTCTTGTTCGACGAGCTGCGTCTGGCAAATGGCTTTCTCTTTCTCCAGCGTTATTGTCTGATTCCAGAGGTCGTCCTTGGATAATTCGGATTTCTTGATCTCTTCGGGCGAACCGCTGTCGACAGGGCGCAAGGCCGCACAGGCCGTCAACACGAACAGGAAAGCCAATACGAAGAAAATCATCATCGTCATTCGATAAAACATGATTCACCTCCGAAAAGAGATCTTCTTTTCGACACCTTCGGGATGATACACTGGCGCAAAGTGCCGAAGAAGTCAATCATCAAGCGATTATGGCGGGTAGAAAAAACCCCAGGCGATGGCATAGAAAAGGGCTGGAAGAAAATTACCGATACGAATCAGGGTCAGATTCATGAGATTGATGCCTATCCCCAGGATAATCAGGCCGCCCGTTGCGGTTACGATGCTCAGGACTGCCGGTTCGCGCAGGAACTGGACGTGCGCCGCGAGCAGAGTAACGCTCCCCTGGACCAGCAGGACCGAAAAGGCAGAGAAGACTACCCCCGGCCCGAGGGTCGAGGCAAGGGCGATCGAAGCCACGCAGTCGAGAAGGGATTTGATGTAGAGTGTATGCGTGTCCCCCACGGTGCCATCCTGGATGCAGCCCACAATCATCATCGCTCCGGTAAGATAAAGGATCGAGGCGGAGACGAAACCCTGTACGAAAGTAGAGGAATGGGACCCGGTTCTCTTCTTAAGCCAGTCTCCCAACCGCTCCACACCCTGCTCGATCCGGAGCAGCTCGCCCGTCAGGGCGCCGAGTAACAGGCAGCCGATAGCCGTGAGGGGTTCATTTCCGGAAAGCGCCATCTGCAGGCCAACCAGGATGACCGACAGCCCGAGGGCCTGCATTACAATTGTCTTGAGTCTCTCCGGAAGGTGTTTGCCGGCGGCAAGACCGACAAGACTCCCGGCTAGAATCGCTCCCGTGTTTACAAAAGTTCCTGTCAAAAACAAACCTCCTTATGATGATTCGGACAATAACCAATTCTTCGCTTGAATGGAAGCGGAAAATCTGATAGACGCCCTGCCATGGACAAGACCCATTCTATGAATGAAAACTATTCCTTGCAAGCGGACTTTTCTGCGGAAAGCGGGACCGCATGAGGGCGGTCTTTCTCTCCGACGTTCACCTGAAAGATCCCGAAGGCGCCGACTATGAAAGGCTTATCCGTTTTTTCGACCGGCTGCGGGGTAGGCGGATAAGCGGCAGCGGTGAGATCTCCGATGCGACGCTCACTTTGGATCAACTCGTCATTGCAGGTGATTTCTTTGATTTTTGGTTCAGCAAAGGAGATGCCATCTATCCCGGTTTCCGGCCAATCGTCGATAGGATGGTTGCCTTGAAACAGGAGGGGGTCAGGATCAGCCTCTGCGAAGGAAACCACGACTTCTTCCTGTCGGACTATTTCTCCGGGAAATTTGGATTCGACGTTTATCAGGAATGGGCCGAATTCCATTTCGACGGTCTTCGTGTACTTGCTTCGCACGGCGATACCGTGGACGCCGGCAACCATAGCTATTTGGCGCTGCGGAGCTTTCTTCGCAGTTCCCTTACACGCCGCGCGGAACAGCGGCTTCCCCGATCCCTCACTTGGCGTCTGGCCCGTTTCTGGTCAAAAATGAGCAGGGAGGCGCGCGGGGAGTCGCGGGAGAAGATGGTGGAGGCGATGCATCGCTTCGCCATGGGGAAAATTCAGGAAGGCTACGATGCCGTCATCCTGGGGCATTGTCATGAACCGCTTCTTCAACAGGTGTCAAGAGACGGTCGGGAAAAGACTTTCGTCACCCTCGGCGACTGGATGACCTACGGTTCCTACCTTTTAGTCGACGACGGCCGATTTGCACTGCAACGCTTCCCGCCGTGAGGCTGACATGGATGTCCGTTTTGCAACCGATCGAAATCTGGGAACACTGGCCAAATGGCTTCGCATTCTCGGGTATGATACCCTTTATGAGCGGGGAAATGCCGATCCGGACTTTCTCCGGAGGGCCGCGTCCGAGGGGAGAATCGTCCTGACCAGAAAGAGGGATCGGACCTCCCTCTCCTCAGGTGGTCGTCTCGTCGTGGTGAAAGCCGACCATGTCCGCCTGCAGCTCGCTGAGGTTCTGGAAGCGCTTCGCCTGGAACCCGATCCCGTGAAAAAGATGACCCGTTGTCTTCGTTGTAATGTCATGTTGGAAGAGATTCCGAAGGAAAGAGCGGAAGGCCGTGTTCCCGTCTATGTCTACGCAGCGTGCATTCGATTCAAAGGATGCCCCGCGTGCGGAAGAATCTACTGGCCGGGGACGCACCGCCGGCATATCGAGGAGTCTCTCAGGGCGCGGATTCCCCGCTGACATCCCTGATCCTGTTGAGGCAGGCTTCAGAAAAACCCTTTGGTGAGACTCTTGGACAGATGATTTGCCGATGCAATATAAAAGGTTGACATAAGGTGAGTTCTATTGTAGGCATAGACCTCCATTTCATTACGTAGGACACCCGTTGTACAAGGCGCGGTTCCTCGTGACCCGGTTCGAGCAAGCTGCCGAAATCGGCAGGCGGCAACCATAAAGGAAGAGACTTACCATCCAAAATCAAAAAGGAGGAAGCGATGAAGATGCGATTTACGATGAAGGTGTTTGCGGCAGCGGTGACCGCTGTCCTGCTGGGGGCCGGCGTTGTATCGGCGGCGCAGCTCAAGATGATGACCGGCCCGCAGGGCGGATCATGGTATCCGCTGGGCGGGGCTATCCAGAACATCATCGAGAAGAACGTTCCCGGCACTACCGTGATGGTATTGCCCGGCGCCGGTATTTCGAACGTCAAGGGTGTGCAGACCGGCAAAGCCGAGCTTGGTTTCGGCAACGGGGTATCCACGGTTGACGGCGTAAACGGGCGCGCCCCATTCGATGCAAAAACCGACAATGTTCGCCAGCTCGCCACGCTGTACTTCCAGTATTTCCACATGGTGGCCCTGGCGGACGCCGGGATCAAGACGCCTGCCGATCTTGGAGGCAAGGGATTGACGACGCAGCAGAAGGGCAACACCGGCGAGCAGATGACGCGTCAAACGCTGGAGGTCTATGGCCTGAGCTATGCAAAAATGTCCAAGGTCAGCCACGGTTCCTATAACGATTCGGTGGCGCAGATGAAGGACGGCCAGGCCCATGTCTACACGCTCATCACGACCGTGCCGGCCTCATCGGTGATGGATCTGGCGAGCGCCCGCGATATTGTTGTCCTGGAGATCCCCAACGACAAGCTCAAAGCATTGCAGAAGATAAACGGCGGCTATGACAAGCGCATCATCAAGGCCGGAAGTTATCCCAAGCAGACCAGGGATATCCAGACAATCGGCACCTGGACGCATCTGATCGTCAGCAGCAAGGTGCCCGAAGATACGGTTTACAAAATCACCAAGGCCCTGGTGCAGAACGTCGACACCCTCGGCAATGTGGTCAATGCGGTCAAAGGCCTCACAGCCAAGGATATGGCGACTGATATCGGCGTGCCCTATCACCCGGGTGCTCTGAAATACTACAAGGAAGCCAAAGTCATCCAGTAATTTCCGTAAGACGGGCCACAGAACGCACATGCCTGCTGTGGCCCGTCGTGTGTCCCGTTACTTTAGCGCTGTGGTGAACCCTTATGTCTTTTGAGCGTATTCTCAAGGCGGGCATTCTTGTGCTCGCGGTCGGCATGTCGGTCTATCACCTCACGGTTGCCTATATCGGGCCGCCCGAGGCCTTTTTCTTTCGCGGTACCCATCTTTTGTTGGCATTGGTCCTGACGTTTCTGATCCATCCCCGATTCGGACGGCAGGGAGCCAAACCGGGGCTCTCCGACTACCTTATGGTGGCGCTCTCGCTCGTGACCGTAGGCTATCTGTGGCTCAATGTCGGTTATCTCTACGACCGTTTTGTGTACGTCGATGATCTGAGGACGGCGGACCTTGTCTTCGGCGCCATCTTTATGGTCCTGGTGCTGGAGGCAACGCGCCGCGTGATCGGACTGGCGCTGCCGATCACCGCCCTGGTTTTCGTTGCCTACGCCCTGTTCATCGCCAGGGTGCGCCCCGAATCGGTGATTGAGATCAACTACCTGACCACCGAGGGGATCTTCGGCATTCCGCTAAACGTCTCGGCGACCTACGTCATCCTGTTTATCCTGTTCGGGGCGTTGGTGGAGCGCAGCGGCACCGGCAAGCTCTTCATGGATTTCGCATTGAGCATCACCGGCCACGCGGTCGGCGGTCCGGCAAAGGTAGCGGTTATCACCAGCGGCATGTTCGGCACGATTTCCGGCAGCGCGGTCGCCAATGTGATGACGACGGGCACATTCACCATCCCGATGATGATGCGCCTCGGTTACCGTCCTGCGTTCGCCGGCGCCGTCGAGGCAGTGGCGTCGACCGGTGGCCAGATCCTGCCGCCCATCATGGGCGCGGCGGCATTCGTGATGGCGGAGTTTCTCGGCGTCAGCTACATCGCGGTAGCCGGCTACGCGCTGTTCCCGGCGCTGCTCTACTATGTCGCCGTCTACGCCGCGGTCCACTTCGAGGCCAAACGAACGGGCTTGATGGGACTTCCCCGGGAAGAGCTCCCGAAGCTCGGCGCGGTGCTCAAAGAGCGCGGCCATTTGTTCATCCCGCTGTTCATCATCGTCGGTGTGCTGATCGCCGGCTACAGCGCACCCTACGCCGCGCTTTTAGGCATCATCTCGGTGGTGCCCGTGGCCATGCTGCGTAAGAGCACCCGGCCTGAAATCACCGTCAAAATAGTGATTTCAGCGCTTGAGGCCGGCGCCTTGAACACGCTGTCGATCGCGATGGCATGCGCCTGCGCCGGGATCGTCATCGGCTCCATCGCCCAGACCGGGCTCGGCCTGTCGTTTACGGGGATTGTACTTACCGTTGCCCAGGAACACCTGATCCCCGCCCTGATGCTCACCATGATCGCCGGCATCATCCTCGGCATGGGGCTGCCTACCACCCCCGCGTACATCATCCAGGTGGCCTTGCTGGTACCGGCGCTGATCAAGCTGGGGATCGTGCCGGAAGCTGCACATTTGTTCGTTTTTTATTTCGCCATCCTGTCGGCCATCACGCCGCCGGTCGCCCTGGCGGTTTACGCCGCTACTGGAATATCCAGGTCAGCGCTGTGGGAGACCGGATGGGCGGCGGTGAAGCTGGGCGCCACCGGCTACATCGTGCCGTTCATGTTCGTGTTTTCGCCGTCGCTGCTCATGATCGGCTCATGGCCGAGGGTGGTCTTGGCGATAGCCACCGCGCTGCTCGGGGTCACCTGCCTCGCCGGCTCGCTGCACAGGTATTACCTGTGCCACACGGCTCACTGGGAGCGGGTCGTCCTGTTTGTCGCGGCGTTTGCCTTGATCAAGCCGGGCTGGATCACCGATATCGCCGGGCTCTTCCTGTATGCCATCGTCCTGGCAAACCAGTGGCGCAAATCCCGCGGCGAAACCTGCGGGCCCATTACGGCATAAAATCGTCTTCGGATGTCTACATCGATGAGGGAAAGCAGCGTGCCGGCTGCGAAGGAGTGACGATCACCGCCCACAGAGCGGGGCTTCACGGCAAGGAAGAGTCCTGCTTTTTTGTTGCGCCGCTTAACCCCTCATAGAAGTCGGGGCATGCGGGTTGCGCTACCGGTCATTCATCGATTCCGGCCAGCCTTTTTGCAGCCGTTACCTTAGCCTCGTTGTTCGATTCCCGGAAGATGGTGAGCCGGTGCGCCGCCGGAGAACCACCGCCGTGAATATCGGAAATCGTATCGGCGCTTTCCATCGCAAGCTTTTCGATCAGGCGGAACATCCGAACCCGGTTTTCGACCGGCGTCGCTTCGACCCCTTTGAGATATTTCTTCAGGAGCGGGCCGACCGCGGGATGGTCAAAGTCCCGGTCGGAAGGCAGGTCTGCCACAAAACCGCCGGCGATATCGATCATCAGCCGGGTCGCCTCGGCCATCTCTTTTCCCTCGTGAATCTTGGACGCATTGGCTAAAACCGGATCGATAAAATACGTGCCGGACGGCATTCGCCTGCCCTCATAAGAGGCGGCCAACGAACAACCGTACAAGGTCTCGGCGCGATGGATCATGTCGGTGACCTTTTCTTTGTGGTGGCTGACCTTCTGAGTGCCGTTGTACTCCATCATGGTCAGGGCCGCCCCCACCATGCAGTCGATCTTGCCGGCCTTGCAGCCGCCATGGCTCTGGCGGTGGAAGGCGGAGAAATAGGCCACCAGATCGGCGGCGAATTCCCACTCGCCGCACAAAAAAACCCGCTCCCAGGGGACGAAGACGTTGTCCAAGATAACGGTTGGGGCGTATTTGGAATACCGCTGGTTGCCGCAGTCGCAACCGTCCTGCTCCCTTGTATCCAGGCTCGAGCGGCCGACAACGTGAATGATGCCCGCCGTATCGCTCGGAACGGCAAAGGCCACCGCGAACTCCTCTTCCCCTTTGCGCAGGGCCCGGGTGGGCAGAACGATAATCTCGTGCGCCGACAACGAACCGGTCTGATGGCATTTGGCGCCGCGCACAACGATGCCGTCATCGCGCTTCTCGACCACATGGAGGTACACATCCTTGTCCGCCTGATCCTTGGGACTAAGATTCCGATCCCCTTTGACGTCGGTCACCCCCGCATTGGCCGTAAAATCGTTTTTCTGCATATGTTTCAAAAAATCGGTGAACCGCCGATGGTACTGGGTATCGTACTTTCGGTCGATGTCGTAGGTCGTCACGGACAGCGCGACCAGGCAGTCCAGGCCGGTGCATCTCTGGAAACAGGTGCCGACGCGCCGGCCCAGCAGACGATTGATCTTGACCCGGGCGACCAGGTCCGCGACGGATTCGGGCGGTTTATTGAAGCGGTTGACCGGCTTGTCGGTCAATGTGCTGTGGGTCACGATCAGGTCGCGATGCTCGGGGGACTCGGCCAGTTCATAGGTGGCCCCGGTGGCCTCGATGCCGGCCCGCAGGCGCGGGTTATCCACCACGTTTTCAATCTTCTCGCCGAACATGTATACAGTAGGTTTCATTCGCCGGAGCGACTCGATATATTCCGCCTTAGTCATCAGTCCCATTTTCTCTCTCCTGTTTTATCGCTCTTGAATCGTAATGGCAAAATCCGGGCAGATATAAAGACAGCGCAGACAACCGATGCATTGATCGGTGTGTACCGCGATGGCCGGTTTATAGCCGCTGGGATTGAAATCCGCCGACTGTTCGAAAATGCCGAGGCTGCACACCTCCCGGCAGTAGCCACAGTCTTTGCAGATAAGACCATTGATTAACACGTCGAAGTCGCAGAGGTCGCAAGAGAGACAGCGTTCGGCTTCCGCCATGGCGGCTTTTTTCGTATATGACAGCTCCACAGGATCGAATGTGCCGGATCGCCGTTTCTTGGGGATTTTCTTGGTCACCGGTCGCTCCGTGCCTCGCGGCGCCGTATCGGGGAGGGCCAGCGTCGACTCTTCAGACAGAGCCTCCGCGAGATTCCCCGTTCCCCCCAAAAAACGGTCGATGGAAACGCAGGCCAGTCTTCCCTGGGCGATGGCCTCGATGATTGTCGAAGGTCCGCTGACCGCATCGCCACCGGCGAAGATTCCCCTCTGTGACGTGGCGAGATTGCCCCGATCCACCCGAACCGCCCCGTTATTTTCCTCTTCAAGATGGAGCGACCCGGCATCCGCCGACTGACCGATCGCCATGATCAGTGTATCGAACGGCAGGCTGAACTCGCTGCCGGCAACGGGAACCGGCGCCCGACGGCCGGTCGCATCGGGCTTGTCGAGCCGCATCCGGGTGCAGGTCACCCGGCCTTTTTCGATCCTCACCGGCGCCGCCAGATAGTCGATGCTGATACCTTCCTCGATGGCCTCGACAATCTCTTCGTCGCCGGCCGGCATTTCCTTGCGGGTCCGTCGATAGAGCTGTACGACCTCGGCCCCGAGGCGGACCGATGCACGTGAGGCGTCGATCGCCGTATTGCCCCCCCCCACAACAACCGCCCTCCGCCCGATCGCCGGCGCGTTGCCTTCGTTCACCTGACGGAGGAAAGCGAGGCCGTCGATCACGCCAGGCGAATCCTCGCCGGGTATCCCCATCTTCACCGATTTCCACGCGCCTGTCGCCACGAAGACCGCATCAAAACCCTTCTCCCGAAGGGAAGCCGCCGACGCGATGGGCGCTCCCGTGATGATCTCGACTCCGTTTGCACGGATTGATTCGATCTCCCGATCCACGATCTTCACGGGCAGGCGATACTCCGGGATACCGTAGCGCAGCAACCCTCCCGGGAGGGGAAGCGCTTCATAAACGGTTACCCGGTGTCCCTGACCGGCCAGGTAGTAGGCGGCGGTCAGCCCGCATGGGCCGGAACCGATAACGGCCACCTTTTTTCCGCTGGGCGGCCGTTTGGCGATCCGCGCCGGTTTCTGCGCGCCTTTCTCTGCAGCCACTTTTTTGAGCATCCGGATGGCAACCGCTTCATCGAACTGAAGCCTCGCGCATTTCGTCTCGCAGGGGTGGACGCAGGCGTAGCCGCAGACAAAGGGGAACGGGATACGCTCCCGGATCACCTCAAGCGCCTCGGTAAATTGTCCCGCTCTGATATGCCGGATATAACGGGGGACATCGATCCCCGCCGGGCAGGCCTCCCGGCAAGGGGCCGTCGATTTCTTCCCCTTCAAGATGGTTCCCACGTTCTCTCTCCCTTTCTGATCAGGTCCGCGCCCGCCTGCAGCATCGCTAGATTCATCTCCTGGGCCTGTCCCCGGAAGCGTTTCCGGATCACCTGGGCCAGGCTTTCAGTCTTTACCATCGGGAGCGCAGTAATCATCGCCCCCAGCGAAAGGATGTTGACGGAACCGACATTCCCCAGGTCGCTGGCGATCTGCGTGAAGGGATAACCGGTCAAATACTCCCCGGTTCGGACCTTCGCGAGTGTCGTATCGTAAAAAATCGCGATCCCTTTGTCCGCATAAGGGGCGAACTTTTCCAGGGCCTCTTCGGTCAGCGTCAGGATGATGTCCGGCGTCTGCACCTGCTGATAGACAATCTCCTCCCGATCGATGATCACTTCGGCCAGGGACAAGCCCCCGCGGCTGGCTATTCCGTATGATTGCGTCTGGACGACCACCCTGCCTTCCAGCACCGCCGCCTCGCCCAGCATGATGCCGGAAAGTACAAGCCCCTGACCCCCCGATCCGGCCAGGATGACTTCGTATCGTTTTTCGTTATTTTTTATCTTCATGCCTGTTCCTTTGAACCTCTGATCGCCTTTTCTCTGATCTCTTCATAACGGGTGGTGAAGTCCGGGTTATCCCGATCGACAAGCTTTCCGATGGCAAAATGGTTTTTCTTTTCCTCATCATCCAGTTTTCTGTAACGATCGGCGGGCAATCCTCTCATCTTGAACCAGTCGAGCATTTCCCTGGTCTGCTTCATTTCGTTGTTCTTGCCGAAATGGGTGGGGCAGGGACTGAAGACCTCGACGAGCGAAAACCCCCTCTTGTTTAGGGCTTCCTTGATGTGCTCCTTCAATTCCCAGCCGTGGTATGGCGTCTCTCTGGCGACATAATTGGCGCCGGCGACCTCGGCCAGGGCGCAGATATCGAAATCGCGTTCCGGATTTCCCCAGGAGGTGGTGCTGGTGAACCGTCCCCCCGGCGTGGTGCCGGAAACCTGACCGCCCGTCATGCCGTAGTTGAAGTTGTTGATGACAATCGCCGTCAGATCGATATTCCGTCGGGCCGCATGGATAAAGTGGTTCCCGCCGATCGTCACGCTGTCGCCGTCACCCATCAAAACCACCACGTGCAGGCTCGGATTGAAGGCCTTGATCCCCGTGGCGTACGGCAGGGCTCGGCCGTGCGTGGTGTGCAGGGCGTTGGTGACGAGATAATCGTCGGCCTTCCCCGTGCAGCCGATCCCCGTCACGACGACTGTATCGGATCTCTTGTAATCCAGTTCCTCGAATGCCCGCAGCATGGCGCCCAGCATGACGCCGATCCCGCAACCCGAGCACCACATGTGCGGCAAGACCCCGTCTTTCAGATATTTTGTGCCTGTAGCGTGTGCCACGTATTTCCCCCTCTCAACCCAACGGCTACGTAAAAAGTCCGGATGCCACGTTGCGCTTCATCATTCGTCATTGCGGCGTACGCAACAGTACGCCTCATTCCTAAGGATTCGCGCGCCTTGCCTGCGGCCTTTTTACGAAGCCTTACATTTTCATGACCTGCAAAATGTCCTGCGGTGTGATGATCTCACCATTGTAGCTATTGACCCTTCTGATATCCGCCCCGCTTCCGAGGACCTTCTGTACCTCGCCGGCGATCTGACCGCCATAATTCATCTCCGGCACGATTACCGCCTTTGCCCGGGCGCCCAGCATTGCCACTTCCTTGTCGGCAAAAGGCCAGAGTGTGATCAGTTGCAGGACGCCGGCTCCGACCCCTCGCTTCCGGAGCTCCAATGCCGCGGCGCGGCTGGCACGCGTGGTTGCACCATAGGCGATCAACAGGATGTCCGCATCCTCCGTGGAAAAGGTTTTGCAGATGACAATCTCGTCCCTGTGCATCTCGATCTTCCTGTGCAGTTGGGCCACCCGCCAGGCGGCGTTGTCGGGATCGTTGTTGCTGCACCCGTCGGGACCATGCATCGAGCTCGACACATGGAATACGTAGTCGCTCCCGTAAGATGCCAGAGGCGCCACACCGTCCGGGTCGGCTGTAAATGGCAAGTACTCTCGCGGGGGGCCGGAAGGGGTTTTCCTGTCGACCACCTCCACCTCGCCCGGAGCGGGGGGGGAAAAATTCTCGCGCATATGGCCGATAATTTCATCGGGCGCCACGATCACGGGGACACGGAATTTTTCCGCAAAATTAAATGCCTTGACCGTCATGAAAAAACATTCGGCCACCGTCGCGGGGCAAAGGGCGATCACCGCCTGATCGCCGTGACGGCCCCATCGAAGCTGCATGACGTCGCCCTGCGCCGGTTTTGTCGACAGGCCGGTGCTCGGTCCCCGCCGCTGGACATCGATCACCACGCAGGGGACTTCTCCCATGACCGCAAGTCCGAGGTTCTCCTGCATCAGTGAAAAACCGGGGCCGCTCGTCGCGGTGAATGCCTTGGCCCCGGCCAGCGAAGCCCCGATCACCGCTGCAATACTGGCTATTTCGTCTTCCATCTGCATGTAGATGCCGCCGATTTTGAGCATGACCTTGGAACATTCCTCGGCGATTTCAGAAGAGGGTGTTATCGGATAGCCGGCAAAGAATTTCGCCCCGGCATAAATGGCGCCTTCCGACATCGCCTGGTTACCCTGCATCAATCTCCATTCTCGACTCAATATTCCACGTCCTCTCTTTACAGTTCTCCAATCCCCTTGAGAAATTCACGCAGTTTGATCAGCTTGATATCCCGTTCCTTCATGATCTCTTCGGTGGAACGGCCACCGTACTGATGGTATCCGCTCCCGGTTTTGACCCCGAGCTTTCCCTCGGAAACCAGCCGGTCGACCGTCACGGATCGGGTCCGCCGCGGCGGCGCTTCGTACGCCGCGTTAGCGATAATTTTCTGGGTGAGGTCGAGGCCGGTGTAATCCATCCTTTTCGTCAGGCCCAGGATGGGCATTCGCAAACCAAAACTTGCCTTGGTCGCCGCATCGATCTGCTCGGGGGTGACATATCCGTTATCCAGGAGGTGGAGCACCTCATTGTTTAGGGCGCTCTGAAGCCGGTTGGCGATGAAGCCCGGTAGGAACTTGGAAATCACAAGCGGCGTCTTCCCCATTTTGGTCATCAGAACCGTCACCCGATCGACGGTCTCCTGCGAAGTCTCGGGACCGCGAACGATCTCGACTAGGGGAACGATATGCGGCGGGGCAAACCAGTGGGTGATGAGCACCTTGTCCGGTCTCCTGGTCTCCACGAATTTAAAAATATCCAGGTAGGAAGTGTTGCTGGCCAGAATGGCTTGCGGCGGAGCGATGCGATCCAACCGCCCGAACAGCTCTTTTTTTGCCGCAACATCCTCGATGATCGCCTCGATGACAAGGTCCGCATTCCTGCAAGCCTCTTCGATCGTCGTGGTTGTTTTAATCCGGTTCAGCGTCTGGGCGAGCCGGCTCTTTTTCAGCAGCTTCATCTCTATCAGGGTACGGAGATTTGAGGCGATGAGCTTTTTTGCGTTTGAAAGGATTTCTTCCCGGAGATCGGTCAGCCAGACGCTGCACCCTTCCTGGGCAAAGACCTGGGCAAGCGAATGGCCCATGGTACCCGCTCCGATGATGGTTACATTGCGTATTTCTGTCATGGAGATAGTGATCCTCCTGTCCCGGTCAGTCCAAGGATCTCCCGGGCCTCGTTGGGGGTGGCCGGTTCGCGGCCGCACTCACGCGCAATCCGGGCAAGACGGGCCACCAATTGAGCGTTGCTTTGGGCCAATTCGCCCCGTCTGTAGTACAGGTTATCCTCCAGACCGGTACGGGCGTGCCCGCCCATCACGATCGCCTGCACGTTCAGAGGCAGCTGACGCCACCCTACGGCACAGACGGACCACAGCGAACCTGCGGGCAAGCTCTCCACCAGATGAACCAGCGAACGTACCGTGGCCGCGGCGCCCCCCTTCACACCGAGGACGAACTGCCACCAGAGGGGCGTTTTGATCAATCCCTTCTCTATGAGCGTCATGGCGTTGCCGATCATGCCGCTGTCGAAGGCCTCGATTTCCGGTTTAACATGGGCCTCCAGCATACGTCTGGCCAGTTCCTCAAGAAAATCCGGTGAATTCAAAAAGACGCGCTCGTTAAAGTTTATCGAGCCGGCATCGAGCGATGCCAGTTCCGGTCCGGCGGCCAGGCTGTTGAAACGCTCATCCTCGTTCACGCGACCGGCCCCGCCGCTGGTGCTGAAATTGATGATTGCATCGCACCCCTGGGCGCGAATCAGTTCCTTCACCCGCCTGAATCTCGCCAGGTCGCAACTCATCGCTCCCGCATCATCCCGGACATGGACATGGACAACGGAGGCACCTTCGCGCCAGCTCTCCACCGCCGCCCGGGCAATCTCCCCAGGGGTGATGGGCAGGGCAGGGTTATGCGATTTGAGCGCCCAACTGCCTGTCGTGGCAACCGAGAGGATAATCTTGTCATTGCTCATAAGGATTTATTTCACCTCGGCGTGCCCCGCTGCACCCCGGGAGGCGCATTCGCTCTGGTCGCCCTTTATCTTTTCGATCGCATGTGCGAGGGCGGGCAGCAGGACGTTGAGATTTTCCCGCGCCCCTTTCGGGCTGCCGGGAAGGTTGATGATCAGTGTCCGGCCCCGGATACCGACGAGCGCGCGCGAGATCATCGCATGCGGGGTAACGAGCATGCTCTGACGCCGCATGGCCTCCGCCATCCCTGGAATCTCCCGCTCGATGACCTCTCGGGTGGCATCGGGGGTGACATCTCGGGGGCTCACGCCGGTGCCTCCCGTCGTCACGATGAGGTCGGCTTTGTCTGTTTCGCTCCATTCGATCAAAGCCGGGCGGATCATCTCCTTTTCGTCGGGGATGATTCGCCTGGCGATGATCTCCATTCCCATTGCCTGGAGCAAACCGGCGATCTCCGGACCGCTCCCGTCCTCCCTCTCGCCGCGTGACCCCTTGTCGCTTACGGTGATGATGACGGCCTTAAATCCCATCTTACGCCTCTTCCTTCTTTGATTCGGCGATGATTTTTTCGGCGATGTAGGCGGGGATCTCTTCGTAATGGGAGTGTTCGTAGGTGAATGTCCCGCGACCGCTCGTCATCGAACGGAGATCGGGGGCGTATTTCAGGATCTCGGCAAGAGGGACCTGCCCCTTGATGATCTGGTGATGACCCGCGGAATCCATTCCCAGAACCTTGCCTCGGCGGCTGTTCAGGTCGCCGATGACATCGCCCATGTACTCGTCCGGGATTTCGATATTCATGTTGACGATGGGTTCCAGAAGGGTGGGCTGGCATTCGAGGACGCCCTTCTTGAAACCGAGGGAACCCGCGATTTTGAATGCCATTTCGGAGGAATCGACCGTGTGGTAGGAACCGTCGACAAGCGACACGCGTATATCCACGACCGGATAACCGGCAAGGACGCCTTCCGCCATGGCCTCCACAATGCCTTTCTCCACGGCGGGTCGGTATTGATGAGGAACCACGCCGCCCACGATCCGATCGGCGAATTCGAAGCCGCTGCCGCGGGGGAGGGGTTCTATCTCAAGCCAGGTGTCGCCAAACTGCCCGCGACCGCCGGACTGTTTCTTGTATCGCCCCTGAATGGTCGTCTTTCCCTTGATCGTCTCCTTATAAGGGACTTTCGGGGTTTTCAGGTTCACTTCGAGTCCGAATTTCCGTTTCATCTTTTCCACGATCACTTCGATATGAACCTGGCCCAGACCCGAGAGGATCATTTCCCTTGTCTGGTCATCCCGATGGAAGGTGAGGGTGGGGTCCTCATCGGTGAGGCGATGGATGGAGGAGACGAGCTTGTCTTCGTCGCCGCGGGTTTTGGGTTCCACGGCAAAGGAAATGATCGCATGGGGAGGTTCGACCTTGGGATAGACAATCGAGGACTTCTCTGCGCAGAGCGTATCTCCGGTCGATGTTTCCTTGAGTTTGGCGATGGCCGCAATGTCGCCCGGGATGAGCTGTGTGACCGGCTTCTGGATTTTTCCTTCCAGGTAAAAGATATTTCCGATCCGCTCGGTGATTTTCCGTGATGCGTTGAAGACGCCGGAGTCGGAGCTGAGCGTGCCCGAATAGACGCGGAAAAGGGTAAGCCGACCGGCATACGGATCCGCGATAGTCTTGAAGACCAAAGCTGAAAAAGGCGCCGATTCCTCCGGAAGTCGGATTTCCTCTTCCCCGGTGACCGGTTTTTTCCCGATGATCGGGCCTCGATCGATGGGCGAGGGAAAGAATTGCACGATCGTGTCGAGCAGGGATGTCATGCCGATGTGATTCAGGGCGGACCCGCAGAGGACGGGGGTGATCGCCCCGGAAACCATCGCTTTGCGGAGCCCCGCTCTAAGATCTTCGGAGCTGAGTTCGCCGGTCTCGAGATAGTTGTTCATCAGTTCGTCGTCGGTCTCGGCGATATCCTCGATGAGGATGTCGCGACACTTCTTGACCTCTGCGGCCATGTTGCCCGGAATATCGACCGTTTTTGACGCTCGCCTCTCTCCGTCAAAAATGAAGGCCTTCATGGAGATCAGATCCACCACCCCGGAAAAAGCGCTTTCAGCGCCGATGGGAAGCGAGGCGATCGTAACTTTCTTGCCCAGGCGGGTCTTGATGCTTGCCAACGCAGTGTCGAAGTCGGCCCGCTCCCGATCCATCCGGCTGACAAAGATCATGCGGGGCAGCTTGAATTCATCCGCGTATTCCCAGACCTTTTCCGTCTGAAATTCAACACCTCCGACGGCGTCGACCAGGACGACGGCCGCGTCCACGATCCTGAGGCAGCTTTTGGTATCAAAAGCAAAATTGGAATCACCCGGCGTGTCGATGATGTTGATCCGGTGTTTTTCCCATTCGATATTGTTTGTGGCGGCGCCGATCGACACATGCCGCCTCTGTTCCTCTGGTTCATAATCCATGGAGGAGGTTCCCTCATCAACCCGGCCGGGCCGTTCGGTCTTACCGGCGATATAGAGGAAAGATTCGCAGAGAGTGGTCTTCCCTGTTCCCCCATGACCGATGACTGCCAGGTTTCTTATGGATTTTGATTCATATTTTGACATGAAAGCTCCTTTCTGATTACCCCCGACGAAGTGATTCTATGTGCTTGAGCTCCTTAGCTTAACCGACGCTTCAAAGTCAAGACAAATTTGACGGCTTCGTAAAAAGACCGGATGCTGCGTTAATCTGTGGAAAAACGGGACTTGACTTTTGTGACGGTTATGATATTGCACTACTCACTTTTGACTTGAGAGCGCCAAAGCGAGGATATGAGAAAGGGGAATCAATGCCAAAGAATTTCTATACCCTCCTGATTTTACCAAAAAAACACAGCACGGCGAAGAAAGTAAATTTGTCCAGCACACTGATTAAGGGTGTGTCCGTTTTTGTGATGGGGCTCATCCTCATCATGATGTATTTCACCTATGATTACATTCATATCCGCAGGGAACAGGCAGAATTGCAGCGCCTGAAACAAGCGAATGCAGAACAGAAAAAGCAGCTCGACGGACTCGTTACGATGGTGGATCGCTTCGCGTCCAAGATGGAGGATCTTAAACAGTTCGATAAGAAGATTCGAATCATGGCAAATCTGGAGACGCGCCGCGACCGGGAGCAACTCCTCGGGATCGGTGGTCCGGTGAGCGAAGAAAAGCGATTGGGCTCAGCGATGGCCATCGATGAAAAGGCAATGATCGAAGGCGTCGGACGTCAGGTGGATCGCCTCATGAAAGAGGCATCCTTCCGGGAGCAAAGCTTCGCCTCTATGCTGGCATTGCTGAAAGAGAAAAAGTCGCTCCTGGCGGCGACCCCTTCCGTGTGGCCCGTCGTAGGCTGGGTGACGTCCGAATTCGGACGGCGGGCCTCCCCCTTCGCCGCCGAGCGTGAATTTCACAAAGGGATCGATATCGCAACGAAACATGGGAGAGTCATCCAGGCGCCGGCAGACGGTGTCGTGGTGGAGGTCGCCTACCACCAGGATGTGGGACAGATGATCCGTATCGATCATGGACACGGCATTTCCACCTTCTATGGTCATCTCTCCAAAGCAATTGTCCGTACCGGCGCGACAATCAGAAAGGGCGACCGAATCGGCCATGTGGGGAATTCCGGCCGCAGCACGGGGTCCCATCTGCATTATGCCGTCCTGCTCAACGGCGTCCCCGTCAACCCGCGGAAGTATCTGAACTGATCTCCGTTCCCTCTGCGCCAACAGGATCCGTCAACCCATTGAGGTACGAATCGGCCGGTCATGGTACCGGCTTTTTTTAAGGAATTTTATGCTCCATGCCATTTTGAAAAAGCTTGTCGGCAGCAGAAACGACAGAGAACTGAAGCGTCTCACCCTGTTCCTCGAGGAGATCAATGCCCTCGAACCGGCCATGATGGCCGCCACCGATGAGCAGCTCAAGGCGAAGACACCATACTTCAAAGAGAAACTTCAGAACGGCGCTGAAATGGGCGATGTCCTCGTCGAGGCGTTTGCCGTTGCCCGCGAAGCGGCCCGACGGACGGTCCAGATGCGGCCCTTTGATGTCCAGGTGATAGGGGGGTTGGTCCTCCACGAGGGGAAGATCGCCGAGATGAAAACCGGCGAAGGGAAAACCCTGGCGGCGACGATGCCCCTCTACCTCAACGCCCTCGAGGGGAAAGGCGCTCACCTGGTGACGGTCAACGACTACCTCGCCAAAAGGGACGCCGCCTGGATGGGACCGATCTATCATTTTCTGGGAATGACCGTCGGCGTCATTGTCCACGGGATGGATGACGACCAGCGGAGAGAAGCCTACCACGCCGATATCACTTACGGGACGAACAACGAGTTCGGATTCGACTATCTGCGGGACAACATGAAGTTCACTCTGGACGATTATGTTCAGAGGGACTTTTTCTTTGCCATTGTCGATGAAGTGGACAGCATCCTGATCGACGAGGCCCGGACCCCGCTCATCATTTCGGGGGCCTCCGACGAATCGACCGACAAATACGCCCGGGTGAACCAGGTCATACCGCAACTGAGAAAGGATAAGGACTATACGGTCGATGAGAAAAGCCGCACCTCCATCCTGACGGAGGAAGGGGTGGCGCGGGTCGAGGAAAATCTCAAGGTTCAGAATCTCTACGAACCCAGAAATATCGATCTTCTCCATCACGTCAATCAGGCGCTCAAGGCCCACACCCTATTCAAGCGCGACGTAGACTACCTCGTCAAAGAGGGGAAGGTCATCATCGTCGATGAATTTACAGGTCGGGTGATGCCGGGCAGGCGGTACAGCGACGGCCTGCACCAGGCCCTCGAGGCCAAGGAGCGGGTAAAGATCGAGTCGGAAAACCAGACCATGGCCTCGATCACCTTCCAGAACTATTTCCGCATGTATGGCAAACTGGCGGGGATGACCGGGACCGCCGATACCGAAGCGGAAGAATTCGGCAAGATATACAAACTCGAAGTCGTCGTGGTTCCGACCAATATGCCGATGATCCGTACGGACTATTCGGACGTGATCTACAAGACCGAGAAGGAGAAGTTCACCGCGGTCATCGAAGAGATCCGGCAATTGCACGATGCCAACCGGCCGGTGCTCGTCGGAACGATCTCCATCGAGAAATCGGAGCTACTGAGTAAATATCTGACCCGCGCGGGGATCAAACACCACGTGTTGAATGCAAAAAATCATGAGCGCGAGGCGGAGATTGTCGCCCAGGCCGGCCAGCCGGGTCAGGTGACGATCTCGACCAACATGGCCGGCCGCGGTACGGACATCAAGCTGGGCGAGAGGGTAGCAGAATTGGGAGGTCTCCATATCCTCGGTACGGAGCGACACGAGAGCCGGCGCATCGACAACCAGCTCCGCGGCCGTTCGGGGCGGCAGGGAGATATGGGGTCGTCGCGGTTCTATCTTTCCCTCGAGGATGATCTCCTCAGGATATTCGGCGCCGAACGGATCGCCTCGGTCATGGACAGGATCGGTATGGAGGAGGGACAGCCGATCGAACATCGGCTGATTTCCAAGGCGATCGAGAATGCCCAGAAGCGTGTCGAGGGACAGAATTTCGATATCCGCAAGCACCTGCTCGAATACGATGACGTCATGAACCGCCAGCGAAAAGTGATCTACGAGCAGCGTAAAAAGGTCCTCAAGGGAGAGGCGCTCTGGAAAGATGTGGAGGAGATGGTCGAAGAAATGGTCGAAGGGATCGTCCCGGAGTATATCGATGAAAAAAGCCATCCCGAGCAATGGGATATCAAGGGCCTCGATGAGAGGATTTTCAGACATTTTACCCTGAAGCTCAGACTCGCCGAAAAGAGCGGGGATCTCACCCCGGAGACGACCCAGGAAACGATCATCACGGAAATCATGTCGCACCTCAAAAAGAAGGAGGCGGAATTCGGGACGCCGCTGATGGATTATCTCATGAAGATGATCATGCTTCAATCCATCGATACGCAGTGGAAGGAAAACCTCCTTGCCATGGACCACCTCAAAGAGGGGATCGGTCTGCGCGGTTACGGCCAAAAGGATCCTGTCCGGGAGTATCAGAAAGAGGGATACGACATGTTTATGGACATGATCAGCCGGATAAAGGAAGACAGCATCGAAAAACTCTGCATGGTCCAGATCCGCCGCGAGGAAGAGGTCGAAAGAATAGAGGAGAAGCGGCGTCAGAATTACATCATGTCGCGGGGGGAGGACACCCCGGCGTCGACGACGATCAGACGGGAGACGGCCAAGGTTGGTCGGAACGACCCCTGTCCCTGCGGAAGCGGGAAAAAATATAAGAAGTGCTGCGGACAGTAGTGCTTTAAGCCCTTTGAAAATCGCGATCCCTCCGCGCGCTGGACATTTTTCGGGGCAAGGCCCACCGAAAAATCTCCAATGCGCGCTTCCGGGATCCGATTTTCAAAGGGCTCGGGAGACCGGAGGAATTGAGGTAGACTATGAAACCAGAGACGTATCGTGTCCCCGGATTTCTCGCCAACGGGGTTCACGCGGGGATCAAGACGAACGGCGATCGAGACCTGGCAATGCTCTTTTCGATCCGGCCGGCGAGGGCGGCCGGGGTTTTTACGACGAATGGTTTCAAAGCGGCGCCGGTCCTGATCGACATGGAAAGGATCCGGTCGGGAGTCGCCCAGGCCGTGATCGTCAACAGCGGCATAGCGAACGCGGCAACGGGGCGGGAGGGCCTTGCGGACGCCCTGGCCGTTTCGCGGGCGGCTTCGAGAGAACTCGGCATTGCCGACGATCTGGTCCTTGTAGCCTCGACCGGCGTCATCGGTCACCGGCTTCCGCTGCGCAAGATCGAAGCCGGGATGCGAGGTCTGGTTGCGGGGCTCCATGCCGACGGAATCCCGGATGCCGAGGCCGGGATCATGACGACGGACCGGTTTCCGAAGATCGCCTGTCGGAAAGGGAGGATCGGGCAGCAGGAGGTCACGCTCTGCGGTATCGCGAAGGGGGCGGGGATGATCGAGCCGCATATGGCGACGATGCTCGCCTTCATCATGACCGATGCCTTGATCGGCGCCGAGGCGCTGGATGCGGTGTTCAGGCAGTCGGTTGAGCGGAGTTTCAATTCCGTCACGGTAGATGGGTGCATGAGCACCAACGACACGGCCCTCATCCTGGCCAACGGCGTTGCCGGAAATCGTGAGATCAGAAAAAGGTCCGCGGCGCTGGACCGATTCGGGGAGATGCTCTCGGCCCTGCTCGCCGAGCTTGCCCGGGGACTCGTCCGTGACGGGGAAGGGGCAACGAAGGTGATCGAGATCGTTGTCGAAGAGGCTAAAACCATCAGCGACGCCAGGCGGGTGGCCTACGCCGTTGCCAATTCCAACCTGGTCAAAACGGCCTTTTTTGGAGGCGATCCCAATTGGGGCAGGATCATCTCTGCGGTCGGATCGGTGGGTATCGACCTTCCGGTGGACCGGGTCCGCCTTTTTTTCGAGGATGTGCCGCTGTTTGCAGATGGAAAAGGGAGCCCGGACCACGTCGAGAAATTGGCCGGTATTATGAAACAGTCGGATATCCGCGTACGGATCGGACTGGGTATGGGGCGCCGCTCCTGGACGGTCTGCACCTCGGATCTTTCCTTTGACTACATCAAGATCAACGCCCATTATCACACCTGACGGCTTCGTAAAAAGGCCGGATGCTGCGTTGCGCTTCATCCTTCGTCATTGCGGCGTACGAAAAAGTACGCCTCACTCCTCAGGATTCGCGCGCCTTGCCTGCGGCCTTTTTACGAAGCCGTCCCACATTAGCGGAATTAGCTTGATTATTTAGAATCTTTGTGTTATCAGCCTGCACAATTCACACATCTCCGGATTGCCGGGAGTTGCTTTTCCTTGATGGGGAAGTCCCCGGCAAGCGGATGGAGATGGCGGAAAAAACAGAAAAGGAGTTTCGTATGGCAAATATTTCTATGAAGGCGTTGCTCGAAGCGGGGGTTCACTTCGGTCACCAGACCAACAAGTGGAACCCAAAAATGAAACCCTACATCTTCGGCGCGAGAAACGGGATCTATATCATCGATCTCCAGCAGACCGTCGGGATGTTTCAGACGGCCTACCAGTTCATTGTGGACACGGTCGCGGAAAAAGGCGAGATCCTTTTTGTCGGCACCAAAAAACAGTCGCAGGATTCGATCCGCGAGGAGGCCGACCGATGCCAAATGCCTTATGTGAATCAACGCTGGCTCGGAGGAATGCTGACCAACTTCGCGACAATCAAGAAAAGCATCGACCGGTTGAATCATCTCGACCGGATGTTTGCCGACGACACCATCAAGGCCTTTCCCAAAAAAGAGATCATGGGGCTCCAGAAAGACCGGGAAAAGCTGGCCAAGGTCTTGGGGGGGATCCGAAACATCAAAGGGGTTCCCAAGGGACTGTTCATCATAGATCCCAAGCGCGAGATGATTGCGGTCATGGAGGCGAGGCGGTTGAGGCTTCCCATTGTCGCGATGGTGGATACGAACTGCGATCCGGACCTGATCGATTATATCATCCCCGGAAACGACGATGCTATCCGGGCGATCAAACTCTTTTCCTCCAAAATGGCTGACGCGGTCCTCGAGGGAAAGAGACGCTTCGAGGAGCGTCTCCAGGCGGAGAGCGACAAGGAAACCAGCAGCGTCACGCCGACAAAACCGGAGAACGGGGAAGCCGACGTACCGGAAAGTGTGGAAACAAAAGGAACCGAGGCCGGAGGGGCGACACCTCCGATGGATAGCGATGCTCCGGCGACCGGACGCGAGTGAGGGGGAAGGACAATTGAATATCACATCAACGATGGTGAAGGAATTAAGGGTCAAGACGGGTGCGGGCATGATGGATTGCAAGGAAGCGCTCACCGCCTCGGACGGTGATTTTGAGAAGGCTATCGACGTCCTTAGGAAAAAAGGGATGTCGGCCGCCACAAAGCGCTCCTCGAAGGCTGCAAAAGACGGCACCATTGCCTCGTATATCCATATGGGGGGGAAGATCGGCGTTCTGGTCGAGGTGAACTGCGAAACCGATTTTGTTGCCAAAACCGAAGATTTTCAGACCCTGGCCAGGGATCTGTCGATGCATGTCGCTGCGTCGAATCCGCTCTATATCCGGGCAGACGAGATTTCGGAAGCGGCTTTGGAACGGGAAAAAGAAATCTATCGAAGCCAGCTGATCGAAGAGAAGAAACCGGAAAAAATCTGGGAGAAAATTATCGAAGGCAAACTGAAGAAATATTTCGAAGAGGTGTGTCTGATGGATCAAAAGTTCATCAAGAATACGGACATCACCGTAGGCACACTGGTCAACAACATGATCGCCAAGACGGGCGAAAATATTGTTGTGAGAAGATTTTCGAGGTTCCAGCTGGGCGAGGAGCAGAAGTAGACCACATGGATCAGCCTTACTATAGGCGGGTACTGCTGAAGCTGAGCGGTGAAGCCCTTTCGGGCAAAGGGTCCTTTGGCATCGATCCTGAGATCGTAGATGCCGTGGCTGCCGAAATCCGCGATGTCGCGGTGATGGGGGTGCAGCTTGGAGTTGTCATCGGCGGCGGCAACATCTTTCGCGGCGTCGATGCGGGCGGGCGCGGGATGGGGCGAACCACCGCCGATTATATGGGCATGCTCGCCACGGTGATCAACGGCCTTGCCCTCCAAAGCGCCCTGGAACACCTGAACGTGACGACCCGCCTGCAGACGGCCATCGAAATGAAAGCGATTGCCGAACCGTTCATCCAGCGACGGGCTATTCGACACCTGGAGAAAGGGAGGGTGGTCATCTTTGCCGCCGGAACGGGTAACCCCTATTTTACGACCGACACCGCGGCGACCCTTCGCGCTGTCGAGATCAGGGCCGAGATTCTGCTCAAGGCGACCAAGGTGGATGGCGTTTACGACTCTGATCCGGTAAAGAATGCCAATGCTATTAAGTATGAAAAAATAAGTTATACCGAAGTCTTGACGAAAAACCTTAAAGTAATGGATGCAACGGCAATCTCCTTGTGCAGGGATAACGGTCTTCCCCTTAAGGTCTTCAATCTTCAGAAGTCCGGGAACATCAAAAGGGTGATCTGCGGGGAAGCCGTGGGAACCATCATCGGGGGGTAGGGTCATGCAGGAAATTATTTTTCAGGAACTCAAGGAGGGGATGGAAAAGGCGATTACCGCCGTCGAAAAGTCGTTCGCTAAAGTCAGGACCGGCAGGGCCTCCCTCTCTCTGCTGGAAGGTATCCGGATAGACTATTATGGAACGCCGACCCCAATAAACCAGGTGGCGTCGTTATCCATTCCCGAATCGCGACTCATCGTCATCTCGCCCTGGGACAGTTCCGTTCTGGGCGCCATCGAGAAGGCGATTCAGAAATCGGATCTGGGGCTGATGCCCAATAACGATGGCAAACTGATTCGCCTGGCCATACCTGTACTGACCGAAGAGAGGCGCAAGGAACTGGTCAAGATTGTCAGGAAGATGGCGGAAGAATGCAAGGTTAAACAGCGAAACGTCCGCAGGGAGGCAAACGAGAAGCTCAAGGCGCTGAAAAAGGATAATCAGATCTCGGAAGATGAACTTTTCGGTTTCCAGGAGGAGGTCCAGAAGCTGACCGATCGCTACATCGTAAAGGCAGATGAAATTCTGACGGTCAAGGAAAAGGAGATCATGGAAATCTAGAAAAGCAGGATAGTCCCGCCTGAAAACGGGGAGCCTTCCGGCTCCCCGTTTTGTTTCGATCCACCTTGAAAAAAAACTGCCGGTATGTTACTTCATTTGCAATGACAGAAATTGACTTGAAAAGACTTCCCAAGCACATCGCGATCATCATGGATGGCAACGGCCGCTGGGCCGAGCGGCATGCCATGGGGAGGATACTGGGCCATAAGAATGGCGCCGAATCCGTTCGGGCGGCGGTCCGGACATGCCGCCGGATCGGGATTCGGTATCTGACGCTCTATGCCTTCTCCATGGAAAACTGGCTCCGCCCGGAAGCCGAGGTGAGTGCGCTGCTGAATCTGCTTAAGGAATATCTTGAGAACGAGGTTCAGGAGATGATGGATCAGGATATCCGTCTTGTAGCTATCGGTAACCTGGACTCGCTGGGAGAACCGATCTTAAGCAAAATCAATGAAGTATCGGCGAGAACCTCCCGCAATAGGGGGATGACCGTTATCCTGGCCTTGAGTTACGGCGGCCGCGATGAAATTGCCGCGGCCGCGCGACGCATGGTCGGCGATTGCCTGGCCGGGAAAATCACCCCCGAAAAGGTGACCAAGGAACTTTTTGCCGACTACCTCTATACCGCAGGGCTCCCGGATCCGGATCTGCTTATCAGGACCGGCGGTGAATACCGGATCAGCAATTTTCTCCTCTGGCAGATGGCGTACACCGAGTTCTATTTTACAGAGGTGCTCTGGCCGGACTTCCGCGAGCGCCACCTCCTCAAGGCGGTCGAAGATTATCAGAAGCGCGAGAGGAGGTTTGGGAGGACGAGTGAACAGCTCAAGACCTGAAATGAACCCCCACATGAAGCGATGGGCCACCGGGGTGATCGCCGTACCGATCCTCATCGGGATTATTGCCTATGGTCCGGAAGAGATGTTCACACTGTTGATTGCCTTTGCTACACTGGCCGGGATGGCGGAGTATAACCGGATGGTCTTCGGTAAGGGTTTCCGGTGGGAGAAAGCCGAGACGTTGGTTGTCGCGCTGTTTACTCTGCTGGCGGCTGCCGCCGGAGACAGGGCCCTGTTGACGGCTGTTTTGAGTTTCGCCGTCATGGTGATCCTGATGCTCAACCTGCTTCGGGTCGATGAAGAGGGGTTGGATATGATACGGGTAGGGAAGGTGATTGTGGGGATCATGTATATCCCGCTTCTGCTGTCCCATTTTATCCTGATCCGTCAGACATCGAGCGGGGTTTACTGGATATTTTTTATCTTGGTTCTTGCCTTTTCCGGGGATATTGCCGCCTATTATGTCGGAAGCAGAATGGGGAAGACAAAACTGCTCCCTAAAGTCAGTCCGGGAAAGACCGTAGAAGGGACCATCGGGCTTGTCGTCGGGAGCATTGCCGGCGCTCTACTCTTCCGACAGCTCTTTTTCCCGCTCCTGCCGGTACCGCATGCCGTAATCATGGCGCTGGTAGGAAGCATTGCAGGACAGCTCGGGGACCTCTGCGAGTCGGTCCTGAAAAGGACCGCGGGGGTCAAGGATTCCGGTGCGATGCTGCCCGGTCACGGGGGGATTCTGGATCGGTTGGATTGTCTGATGTTTATCACGCCATTTGTCTACTATTATCGGGTGTTCATCATTCGATGAAGAGGATTTCTCTACTAGGGTCAACCGGTTCCATCGGTTGCAGCACCCTCGATGTCATCGGATCATATCCGGATGAATTTACCGTGGCGGCCCTGGCGGCAGGCCGCAATATTGCGCTCCTAAAAAACCAGATCGAGCGCTTCAGGCCGCGCCTGGCGGCGGTAATCGATGAGGAGCATGCCTGCGCTCTTCGTCGCATGTTACATGCAGATTCGGCAACGTCCGTCCGCTTCGGGCCGGAAGGATATCGCGAGGCGGCCGCCATTTCCGGTGCGGACCTGGTCGTATCTGCGATGGTCGGTGCGGTAGGCCTTATTCCTACCCTGGATGCGATCGCGGCAGGAAAGACAATAGCCCTTGCCAATAAAGAAACCCTGGTCATGGCGGGCGGCATTGTGCTGAGGAGGGCCGCAGAGAGGGGCGTCCCCATCATTCCCATCGACAGCGAACACAGCGCCATTTTCCAGTGCCTTCAGGGGCATCGGCGCGAAGATGTCCGACGGATCATCCTGACTGCCTCCGGTGGACCCTTCCTCCATCTCTCGCAAAAAGAGCTGACGGCGGTCACACCCGAACAAGCGCTGAAGCATCCAAACTGGGAGATGGGGAAAAAGATCACGATAGATTCTGCAACGATGATGAACAAGGGGCTGGAAGCGATCGAAGCCGGCTGGCTGTTCGGCATTCCCCTGAGCGCGATCGATGTCCTCGTCCACCCCCAGAGCATCGTCCATTCACTGGTAGAGTACCGGGATGGGAGCGTGATTGCTCAGCTCGGAGTGCCGGACATGCGGATTCCCATTGCCTATGCCCTTGCTTTTCCCAGGCGGCTCCACCGTCGGTCAGACCCACCTCTGGATCTCGTTAAAGCGGGGGTTTTGGAGTTTATTAAGCCCGATCGAGAGAGGTTTCCCTGCCTGCAACTGGCTTACACGGCGGCTGAAATAGGGGGAACGATGCCGGCTGTGATGAATGGAGCCAATGAGTGTGCCGTAGAGGCCTTTATCGATGCTAAAATCGGCTTTAACGATATCTGCCGCTTGATTCAAGAGGTTCTTGACCGGCACAGCGTACAGAAAGAGCCGACCATTGACGCTATTCTGGCCGCCGATCGGTGGGCGCGGGAGGAATTGGAAAAATTATTAAGGAAATGAGGAATTAATGGGAATAAGCATTATATCGGTCGTTATCCTGCTCGGGGTCCTGATCTTTGTCCATGAACTCGGCCATTTTCTGATGGCCAAAAGGGCCGGGGTCGGGGTCATGAAATTTTCGCTTGGTTTCGGGCCGCGGGTCATCGGCAAAAAAATCGGGGAGACCGAATATCTTCTCTCCCTGATCCCTTTAGGCGGATATGTAAAACTTCTCGGTGAATCCCCCGGCGAGGAGTTATCGGCGGAGGAGATGAAAAAATCCTTCATGCAGCAGCCCGTTCTGAAAAGGATCGGGATTGTCGCTGCGGGTCCCAGCTTTAATCTGCTGCTGGCCATTGCGATTTTCACGATGGTAAACATGATCGGCCTTCCCGTTCTCACCGCGGAAATAGGAAACCTGCAGCCCGATTCTCCCGCGCTTGGCGCCGGCATGAAAAGCGGCGATAAGGTCGTCGATATAGACGGGCGCGCCGTGACGAAATGGGACGAGCTCTCCGAGGCGATCAGCCAGAGCAACGGGAAATCGCTCCTGATCACCGTTCATAGAGACGACCGGCCTGTATCGCTCACAGTGATCCCGACGCTCATGAAAACCACAAATCCATTCGGGGAAACGGTGGAGGCTTATAAAATCGGCATCAGCCCCTTGCCCCGCACGGTCATCGAAAGGCAAAATCCTTTATCCGCATTTGCCAGGGGCCTCCGCCAGACATGGATGATCAGTAAGCTGACCGTTATCAGCATTGTCAAGATGTTTCAAGGAGTTGTGTCGCCGAAGACCATGGGGGGGCCGATACTGATTGCCCAGATCGCCGGGGCGCAGGTCAGAGAAGGGATCATTCCCTTCATCCTGTTTATGGCGATGCTGAGCATCAACCTGGCGATCCTCAACCTCCTGCCGGTTCCGGTTTTGGACGGCGGGCACCTGCTGTTCTACCTGATAGAAATGGCGACGGGGCGAGAGGTCAACCTCCGGTGGCGGGAAAAGGCCCAGCAGATAGGTTTTGTTCTTTTGATCCTCCTGATGGTTTTTGTATTCATGATGGACATAGATAGGCTGAACATCAAAATGATAAACGACTTTATCCGGATGATTCGAGAATAAAGATGCTGACCCTGGCAATAGAGTGTGCAACGAAAACCATCGGCCTGGCCCTTCTAGAGGAGGAGGATATACGGGGCGAGCTTTATCTCCGTTCGGGCAGGCATCATACCGAAGTCCTGCTTTCGGCCCTCGAACAGCTGTTTATTCTGACGGGGAAGACACTGAAGGAGGTGGACCTGCTGGCTTGTACGGTGGGCCCCGGCTCGTTTACGGGACTCAGAATCGGGGTGAGCACGGTCAAGGGACTGGCCCTGGCAATGTCAGCACCGGTTGTCGGGGTTTCCACACTGGAGACCCTGGCCATGAATGCCGTCCACTCGTCCGGGCTGATCTGTCCGCTTATCGATGCGGGGAATAACCAGGTTTATACCGGCCTATTCAGGATCGGATCCGACGGTGTTCCGCAGGCAGTGACATCGGAGAAGCTTATCGACATCACACTGTTTCTTAAAAATCTGGATCAGGAAGCGATTGTTTTTCTGGGGGACGGTGCGGTGCGTCATGCGAAGCTCATCGGCGAGACCCACCGGGGTATTGTGTGCGGCAGAGGTCAGCAAAAGCTGCTGGGGTCCGCAGTTGGTCTGATCGGTCTGCGCAGATATCATGGCGGCAGCGTTCTTGATACTCTCACTTTTACCCCGAGATATCTCAGGCTCTCCGAGGCCGAGACAAAAGCGGGCTTCGGCACTGCCATCAACCGTTAACCGTACCGGAGAACCTGTGTATACTCATGAATATTGACATCTTAAATAAAATACGGTAAATTACGCTCATTGACTGGTGGAGAGGGGGCGGCGTTTGCCGAACGAAATGAATCACAGCAGTGCAATAGTGAAAGAAGGCATCCCCTTGATCATCCCGCCGGGGGCGGCGGCGATCATCGCTTTTCTCGCAGGGTTTTTCTGGGTTGCGGGGCTGCTTTTCTTGTTGACGCTTTTCGTGGTCTGGTTCTTCCGTAATCCGGAAAGAACGACACCGCAAAACCCCCTTCAGTTTACCGCGCCCGCGGATGGAAAGGTGATCCGAATCGAGGAGGTATCGAGCGGGGGTGGTTCCGACCGGTCTTACCTGAAAATCAGCATTTTCATGAACGTGTTCAATGTTCATGTGAACCGGATTCCCTGTTACGGTCGAATCGTCTCGATCCTTTACTCGCCGGGCAAGTTCCTGTCGGCCAATTTGGACAAGGCATCGGCGCTCAACGAAAAGAACGCCGTTGTGATCCGGAGGGATGATGGGCGGGAGATCATGGTTGTACAAATCGCCGGTCTGATTGCGAGGAGAATTGTCTGTTGGATGAAAGAGGGTATGGAGGTTAAAAAAGGGGAACGGTTCGGTCTGATCCGGTTTGGTTCGCGGGTGGAAGTTTTTTTGCCTCTCGGTTCAACACCCCTGGTGAAGATCGGGGATAAGGTCAGGGCCGGTGAGACGCCGATAGGAGAGCTGATATGAAAAGAGTTCATTCGTTAAGAAGAGACCGCATGAAAAAAGGGATTTATGTCCTGCCCAACCTTTTTACTACGGCCAATCTTTTCTGCGGATTCTATGCAGCGATTGCCTCCATGAAAGGGATGTATGAGATTGCAGCCGTCGCAATACTTATCGCGGCGGTTTTGGACGGTCTGGACGGTCGGATTGCCAGGATTACCCACACGACAAGCAAATTTGGCGGAGAGTACGATTCCTTGTGCGATCTGGTCACATTCGGTGTGGCGCCGGCACTGCTTGTATATAACTGGTCGCTGATCGCTTATGGGAAGTGGGGCTGGCTGGCGGCGTTTCTTTTTTGCGTCTGCGGCGCGCTTCGTCTGGCGAGGTTTAATGTCCAGGTAGGGGTGATCGACAGCCGGGTTTTTAACGGTCTTCCCATTCCGGGAGGGGCCGCCGTGGTGGCCACGGGCGTACTGCTTTACTACTACATGGGCGGCGAGGGACGCTTTTCAGAGCTGCCGATCATGCTTGGCGTCGTCGCTCTCTCCCTGTTCATGGTCAGCAGTATAAAATATTACAGTTTCAAGGATCTCAATTTCTTCTCACGCAAGCCGTTCATGTCCTTTGTACTGATCGTATTGATTTTGGTGATCGTGGTGGCGGAACCGGAGATCATGATGTTCACGTTCACATTCGGATACAGCCTTTCGGGTCCGGTGTGGGCCGGCTGCAGGCTCATTCGTAAGATGGTTAAAGAGAGCAGGGAAAAGAAGCTGCAGTGCCGGGACCAACCGTTTTAGAAGCGCCGCAGTCTGAAAAGAGACTCGTACCATCCGG
The DNA here is from genome assembly GCA_001829875.1 of Syntrophus sp. GWC2_56_31. Lineage (GTDB taxonomy): Bacteria > Desulfobacterota > Syntrophia > Syntrophales > UBA5619 > JAKAFS01. The sequence goes on along the minus strand of MICN01000030.1, from coordinate 19,874 downwards.
AACTGATGGGAGTAAAGAACGACCCAATGGGGAGTATGAGATGAAAACTTACAATGTCGCCGTTGCGGGAGCCACGGGAGCCGTTGGCAATGAAATGATCAAAATCCTCGAAGAGCGCCGGTTCCCGGTCGGAAAGCTGACCCTGCTCGCGTCGGAAAGATCGGTGGGAAAGAAGCTCGCTTTCCGGGGAGAGCTTTTACCGGTCGAGGTGTTGTCCGAGAGCTCCTTCCAAGGCGTGCAAATCGGCCTGTTTTCACCGGGGGGGAGTGTCAGTGAAAAGTTTGCACCCCTGGCCGCCCAGGCCGGATGTATCGTGATCGACAATACCAGCGTCTTCCGCATGGTTCCGGAGATCCCCCTGGTCGTCCCGGAGGTGAATGCGGAAGCGATTGCGCTTTACAAGAACCGGGGGATCATTGCCAATCCGAATTGTTCCACCATTCAGATGGTCGTGGCGCTCAAGCCGATCCACGATGCCGCGCGGATCAAAAGGATCGTGGTGTCGACATATCAGGCCGTCTCAGGAACGGGGAAAAAGGCCATCGAAGAGCTTTCGCTTCAGACCCGCGCCCTCCTCAACGGACAGGACCCCGTGATCAAGGTCTATCCCCACAGGATCGCCTTCAACTGCCTTCCCCAGATCGATGTCTTTTTAGATAACGGTTACACGAAGGAAGAGATGAAGATGGTCAATGAGACCAAGAAGATCATGAACGATCCCACAATTGCAGTGACGGCAACGACGGTGCGGGTGCCTGTATTCTATGCGCATTCCGAGTCCATCAACATCGAAACGGAAAAGAAAATCACCGCCGACGAGGTCCGAAGTCTGCTGGCATCTGCACCGGGTGTCCGGGTCGTCGACAATCCGCGGGTAAAGCTCTATCCGCTGGCGATCGATGCCGCCGGCAGCGATGATACCCTGGTCGGCAGGATCCGGGAAGACGAATCCATTCCGAACGGTATCAATATGTGGGTGGTGTCGGACAACATCCGGAAAGGCGCGGCGCTCAACGCCGTTCAGATTGCCGAAATCCTGATCCAGAAATATCTATGAGGATCATCGGGGGTCAGTCCAGGGGAAGGACGATTCGCCTTCCCGCTGGCTGCCGTATCAGGCCTACCACCGATCGGGTCAAGGGGGCGCTTTTCGATATTCTCGGATCGGTCGAAGGGAATTCGATTCTCGATCTCTTTGCCGGCTGCGGTAATGTCGGACTGGAAGCCCTGAGCAGAGGGGCGTGCGGCGCGGTATTCGTTGAAAAAGACCTGCGCCTGATCGAAGCCATCCGGCAAAACCTCCGATTTCTGGGATTCGAAGGACGGGCAGAGGTGATCGCGGCAGATGCGGAAGAGGGAATAAGGCGTCTGCGAAAAAGAGGGGCGTGTTTTGATCTTCTCTTCACCGACCCTCCCTATGAAGAGGGTTTTCTCACAAAAATCCTGACCCGTCTGGAAAGTGGGGAACTCCTGACCGAAGACGGCATCATCATCCTGCAGCATTCGCTGCGGGAACCACTGGAACAATCCGTCACCGAAGCGCTGGTGGTGAGCGATCAGCGGCGGTACGGCGATACGCTGTTGACTTTCATGAAAAAACGCAGAGAGGAATAAGACGGATGAAAAAAATAGCGGTGTATCCCGGGTCGTTCGATCCGATCACAAACGGTCACGTGGACATCATTAATCGGGGCCTCAGGATGTTCGATGAACTCATTGTTCTGATCGCCTACAATCCGAACAAAAAGTCTCTGTTTTCGGTGGATGAACGGCTGGAGATGATCCGGGAGGTGATCAAAGACTGCGACAACATACGCGTCGAGAGCTTCGGCGGACTCCTGGTGGACTTTGTGAAGGATGCGGGGGCGAACGTGATACTCAGGGGACTGCGCGCCCTTTCCGATTTCGAATACGAATTTCAGCTGGCCCTCATCAACCGGAGACTGAACCGGGACATCGAGACCGTTTTTCTCATGACGGGCTACAAGTGGTTTTATACCAGTTCGACCATCATCAATGAGGCGGCCAGCCACGGCGGTTCCGTCAAGGGTCTGGTCCCGGAGCGTGTGAATCAGAAACTGATAGAAAAATATGCCAACAAAAAGATCGATGATGTATCTAAAACATAACGGTTCAACCTTCTGGAGATAACGAACATGGGTGGCATCTTTGGTGTCGTATCCAACGGGAATTGCACGAAACCTCTTTTTTACGGAACGGATTATCACTCCCACCTCGGGACGGAGAACGCGGGGCTGGCTGTGCTCGGCGCCGACGGCTTCTGCAACACGATCCACAGTATCAGCCAGGCCCAGTTCAAGTCTCGTTTTGTCGACGATTACAAGAAGACCGAGGGTTGGGCAGGCATCGGCGCCATCGATGACCAGTCTCCCCAGCCGCTGATCATCCGATCGAAATTTGGAACCTACGCCCTGGCCGCAACCGGCCTGATCACAAACAAGGATGATCTTACCGCAAAACTCCTCCGGGAGGGCGCCTCCTTCAACGAGATGGCGGATGGAGGTGTGAATAGCGTGGAACTCGTTGCCAAGTTGATCAACCGGAGCGAGAGCATCGTCGATGGGATCTTCAGGATGCAGCAGGCGATCGAAGGGTCGGTCTGTCTGCTCCTGATGACCAGCGAGGGAATCTATGCAGCCCGGGACAGGTATGGTCGCTTCCCTCTGGTCATCGGACGGGAGGTCGGATCAGACGGGTCCTCGCCGGGCTACGCAGCGGCCACCGAATCAAGTTCTTTTCCCAACCTGGGTTATGAGCAGGTCCGTTCGCTTGGACCTGGGGAGATCGTCCGTATGGACCGAAAGGGAATCCGGGAAGAGCGACCGGCAGGCGGGGAAATGCATGTCTGCGCCTTTCTGTGGATCTATACGGGATATCCGGCGTCGGTCTACGAAGGGATCAATGTTGAAAACGCACGGGAGCGATGCGGTCAAGCCATGGCCAGAAGCGATGATGTCGAAGCAGACCTGGTGGCCGGCGTCCCGGATTCGGGTGTCGGCCACGCCATCGGCTATGCCATGGAGTCCGGGCTTCCATTCCGCAGACCGTTAGTCAAGTATACACCGGGTTACGGGAGGAGCTACACCCCTCCTTCGCAGGACATCAGAGATCTTGTCGCGACCATGAAGCTCAGCGCCATTCAAGATGTAATCCGGGGCAACCGGATGGTGATCTGCGAGGATTCGATTGTCCGGGGGACGCAGCTCAAGAATTACACGATTCGGAAACTCTGGGACAACGGGGCGAAAGAGATTCATATCCGACCGGCCTGTCCGCCGCTGATGTTTCCATGCATATATGCCTCATCGACAAGATCCGTCGCCGAACTGGCCGCCCACCGGGCTATTCGCGACCTGGAAAGGGGAAAAGAAAAATACCCGGAAGAGTATCTCGATCATCGTTCAAAAAGATACCAAAACATGGTCGAATGGATCCGTCGGGATCTGGACGTGACCTCTCTAAAGTATCTGCATATCGAAGCGATGGTCGCCGCCATCGGG
>MICN01000030.1:0-16296 GCA_001829875.1 Syntrophus sp. GWC2_56_31 | reverse complement strand
AGGAAAAAAACAAGATCTGTTATTTTGGGGGGTGTTCAAATCGGCGGCGATGCCCCGGTCGCGGTTCAATCCATGACCTGTGCGGATACGCGTGATGTCAGGGCAACGGTCGCACAGATAGGGGAGCTCGAGGAGGCAGGCTGTGAGATCATCCGCGTTGCCGTTCCCGATGAGACGGCAGCCATTGCCATCGGGGAGATCAAAGACAGAATACACATCCCGCTTATCGCCGATATCCATTTCAATCATCACTTGGCCGTCACGGCGATGCGCTCCGGGGCGGATGGGGTGCGGATCAACCCCGGGAATATTCCTGCAAATGGAATCCGGGAGATTGTGAAATGCGCCAAAGCGAGCGGCAAAGTCATCCGGATCGGGATCAATTCCGGATCCCTGGACAGGGAAATCGCCACACGTCATGGTGGACCGACTGCAGCGGCTCTCGTCGAGAGTGCGATGCAAAACATCGCTCTCCTCGAAGAAATGGATTTCGGCGCCATCAAACTGTCTTTAAAGTCTTCGGATGTGGCGACGACTATCGAGGCCTACCGGCTTGTGTCCCAAATGACGGACTATCCATTGCATCTCGGTGTGACGGAGGCGGGAACGCTGATTCAGGCGGCGATAAAATCCGCTATCGGGATCGGAGTTCTCCTGCATGAGGGCATAGGCGACACGATTCGCGTTTCGGTCACGGGTCACCCCGTACAGGAGATGGATGTGGCGTATGGAATTCTCCGGGCGCTGAAAATCCGGAATGTAGGTCCGGACATCATCTCCTGCCCCACATGCGGGCGCTGCGAAATCGATCTCGCGGGACTGGCGGAGAGGGTAGAGACCGAATTGAAGGGGATGAAGGCCCCCTTGAAGGTCGCACTGATGGGTTGCGTCGTGAACGGCCCCGGAGAGGCCGCCGAAGCGGATATCGGGATCGCAGGAGGAAGGGGAGTGGGGATGCTCTTCAAAAAGGGGAAGGTTGTCCGAAAGATCCGGGAAGATGACTTCATTCCGGTGCTGCTCAAAGAGATAAAAAAAATGGCGAGTGACCAGTAATCAGGAGGATTCATGCGTTATTCGGAAATGTTTCTGCCCACAGGAAGAGAGATCCCTTCCGATGCGGAATTGATAAGCCACCAGCTCATGATCCGGGCGGGCATGATAAGAAAACTGACGGGGGGAATCTATTCCTATCTCCCCTTTGGCTATCGGGCAATCCGCAAGGTCGAGCAGATCATCCGCGAGGAGATGGACCGGGCGGGGGCCCAGGAGGTTTTTTTACCCATGGTGCAGCCGGCGGAACTCTGGCAGGAGTCGGGTCGCTGGGTCCACTACGGAAAGGAGCTCCTCCGTTTTCGCGACCGTCACGAGCGGGAATACTGCCTCGGGCCGACGCACGAGGAGGTGATTACCGATCTGGTGCGTCATGAGATCAAGACCTACCGGCAGCTTCCCAGAAATCTCTACCAGATCCAGACGAAATTCCGCGATGAGATCCGCCCCCGTTTCGGGGTGATGCGCTGCCGGGAATTCGGCATGAAGGACGCGTACAGTTTCGACGCGGACGAAGCCGGCGCCGAGATCAGCTACCAGAAGATGTTCGAGGCATATAAAAGGATCTTTACACGCTGCGGCCTCAACTTTCGGCCGGTGGAGGCGGATTCCGGGGCGATCGGGGGAAGTTTTTCCCACGAATTCATGGTCATAGCCGATTCCGGGGAAGATGCGATCGTCTTTTGCGGCGCCTGTCACTACGCGGCGAATTTGGAAAAGGCCGAGGTTGCAAAACCGGACCAACCGGAAAATACGGATCCCCCGCTTCCGATCGAAGAAATCCACACGCCGGGGGTGAAAACAATCGAGGAGGTCTGTGCCTTTCTCCGGGTGAAACCGGGGGAGGTCGTCAAGACGCTGATCTTTTCCGCGGACGGTGTTGCTGTTGCCGTCCTGATCCGCGGAGATCAGGAGGTAAACGAAGTCAAGGTGAAAAACCACCTCGGCTGCGAGTCACTCGAACTGGCCCCGGATGATCTGATCCTGGCGGCGACGGGCTCCCCTCGAGGCTTTGCCGGCGCTGTGGGCATCAAGACCAGGATCATTGCCGATTATTCGCTTCTGGGCATGACCCGTTGCATCATGGGGGCTAACCGCGAAGATTACCACCTGCGCCATGTGAAACCGGGGCGGGATTTCCAGGTCGAAGCCCACGCCGATCTCCGGGTGATCCGGGAGACGGATCCCTGTCCCCGCTGTGGGGGTGCGATCCATCTTGCGCGCAGCATCGAGGTCGGGCATGTGTTCAAGCTGGGGACCAAGTACAGCAAGGCCATGAAGGCCCTCTATCTCGACGCGACCGGCCGGGAGCAGACCATGATCATGGGATGTTACGGAATCGGCATCGGCAGAACGGTCGCCGCCGCCATCGAAGCGAATCATGATTCGGACGGGATCGTATGGCCCTTGCCCCTCGCCCCATATCAGGTCATCATCACTCCGGTGAATGTGAACGAAAAAAGCCTCTCGGAAACAGCAAATCGCATCTATGACACACTCAAGGATAAGGGTGTCGAGGTTATTCTGGATGACCGGGATGAAAGGGCAGGCGTCAAATTCAAGGATGCCGATCTGATCGGCATCCCCTTGCGGATCACGGTTGGCCCCAAAAAACTGGCGGAAGGAAAAGTGGAAATCATGTCCCGACGCTCAAAAGAGGTCATAGACCTGCCGATCGACGCGGTCGAGGCGTTTGTCCTGTCCAAAATCAGCGAAGGAATGTAGATTCCATGCTCCGCATCAACGATATCCTCGAAAAAGTTCAGTCTTATCTCCCGCCTTCCGAAGTGGAGCGGATCGAAAAGGCTTATATTTTTTCTGCGTCCGTCCATCAGGGTCAGGTCCGCCTCTCGGGTGAGCCCTATCTCACCCACCCCATGGAAGTGTGCGGTATCCTGGCCGACATGAAGCTCGATGCGGCAACGCTCGTGACAGGACTCCTCCACGATACGGTGGAGGACACCCTGGCCACGCAGGAACAGATCGAGGAGTCTTTCGGAAAGGAAGTGGCGTTTCTCGTTGACGGCTTGACAAAGATCAGCAAGATCACCCTCGGAAACCAGGAGGAACGTCAGGCCGAGAATTTCCGTAAGATGATTCTGGCTATGTCGTCCGATATCCGGATACTCCTCATACGTCTGGCGGACCGGGTTCACAACATGCGAACCCTGGAATTTCAGACACCGGAAAGACAGGTGTACATAGCCAAGGAGACCCTGGAGCTTTACGCCCCGCTTGCCAATCGGCTCGGCATCAACTGGATGAAGGTCGAATTAGAGGATCTCTCCTTTCGGTATCTGGATTTCGAAGCCTATAACGACCTCGCCAAACGCGTTGTGAAGAAGAAAGACAAACGGGATGATTATACCGAGGAAGTCCGAAGTATCATTGCCAAGGAAATGGGACTGTTGGGTGTTTCGGTTGAAGTCGAAGGCAGGGCGAAGCATTTCTACAGCATCTATAAAAAGATGAAAGAACAGCATATCAATTTTGACGAGGTCTTTGACCTCACCGCCTTCCGGATCATCCTCGATTCCGACAAGGAAAAGGACTGTTATGAGGCTCTCAGTGTGGTGCACGCCCTCTGGAAACCGGTGCCGGGGCGTTTCAAAGATTATATCGCCATGCCGAAGGCCAACCATTACCAGTCCCTCCATACGACGGTGATCGGCCCTTACGGAGAGCGGGTCGAGATCCAGATCCGGACGAAAGCGATGCACGAATGGGCGGAGGAAGGTATCGCCTCACACTGGCGTTATAAGGAAGGCGTGGCTTTCTCCAGCACCGATGAAGATCAAATCAAAATACTCCGGGATCTTCTGGATGTGCAGCAAGAGACCGAAAATCCACGCGAGTTCATGTCGAATCTGAAAGTGGCCCTTTTCCCGGAAGAGGTCTATGTATTTACGCCTAACGGGGATGTGAAGTCCTTTCCAAAAGGGGCGACGCCCATCGATTTTGCTTACAGCATCCACACGGATATCGGCAATAAGTGCATCGGGGCCAAGGTAAACCGGAGCATCGTGCCGCTGAAATATCAGCTGCAGAACGGGGATACGGTCGAGATCATCACCCAGTCGGGACACCATCCCAGCAAGGACTGGCTAAAATTTGTGGTCACTTCCCGGGCGTTGGCCAAAATCCGAAACTGGGTAAAGACCGAAGAGCGGGAAAAGAGCGTGGCTCTCGGAAAGGACCTCCTGGAGAAGGAGTTTAAGAAGCATCATCTGAAGTTCGGGAGTTTTGCCAAATCAAAGGAAATGGACGGTATTCTTGCCGAGAGCCACATCGATTCCCTCGAAGATCTGATGGCGGCTGTCGGTTATGGAAGGGTTTCGCCGAAGCATATCATCCATCGCTTCCTCCCGGAGGAAGAGGTCCGGAAGGAAGATGTCGTCGACACGACGAGTAAAAAGGGTTCGGCAACCGAGCCCTTCGGCGTTTCTCTGACCGGGATCGACGATGTCATGGTCAGGTATGCCAAATGCTGCGATCCGATCCCCGGAGATGAAATTATCGGTTATATCTCCCGCGGTCGGGGGGTGGTGGTGCATACGGCCGGCTGTCCGCATATACGGGACATGGATACCGAAAGACTGGTGGACGTCCATTGGGACGTCCGTCAAAAGAGGGATTATCTGGTTCAGATGAGGGCGATCTGCAATGATAAGAAAGGCATACTCGCCGATCTGAGCGCCGCCATTTCCATGCTGGATGTCAATATCTCCCACGCGGAGACGACTACCGATCAGAACGGGAAAGCCACCTGCGACTTCACTGTGAATGTCAATGACCTTCATCAGTTCAATCGGATAGTCGAGGCAGTAAAAAAAGTGCGCGGTGTGGTTTCGGTGCAGAGGCTCTGGCGGACCTGAATCCGCTGCGAGCGTATTCCCCGCGGCTTGCCGCGGGGTAAGCGAGCAAAAAAAGTGGTCTTGTTCCAATAAGGATTAAAGATTCTCCGCAGCAAGCTGCGGAGATCTTCAATATGGTTTGACAGCCGGTTTCTGTTTGCTGTATGAAGTCCGGGCTTTGATAAAAAAACATCACGGAGAGGAAACGATGGCGTGCATGAATAAACACTGTATGAGGTATGGGATAATCACTCTCGTTCTGCTCACTATCGGCCTTGTCCCTTCGCTGGGGGCAAGCGCCCAGCAGAAACGGTATACGGTCCTGATCGATCCGGCGCATGGCGGAGCGGAGACGGGTGTGGTTTCCGATAAACTCCGGGAGAAGGATCTCACGATGAACCTTGCCCTGTTGATCCGACAAGAGGCGAAACAAAAGGCAAATTTTGACGTTCAACTGACCCGTTCCGATGACAGGGCCGTGACGGTGGCGGAAAGGAGAAAAGCGGCAGCCGTGTTGAAGCCGGATTGTCTGTTGAGCCTCCATGTGAATGCCGGATTCGGGAAAAAAGCGAGCGGGTATGAAGTCTACTTTCCCGGCTTTCAGCAGACTATCGTTGGTGGAAACGAATCTGCAGCCATTCTCAAGGATATGGAAAAGAACAAATACCTCAACGACTCTGTAAGGCTTGCCCAAGCGATCCAGACCGGCCTCGAGAGCGTTTTCCCCCGCCAGGGACGCGGCTTGAGGGATGCGCCCAGCCCTCTTCTGGATGGATTGACCATGCCGGGTGTGATCGTCGAAATCGGTTTTGCGACCCATCAGGAGGACCGGAAAAAATTGACCGACGAGAGTGTGCAAAGGGCCGTCGCAAGAGCCTTGGTGGCGGATCTTTGGAAATATTTCCAGAAGATGCCGTAAGAATAGTATGAAAAAGATTGTCTTTGCTTCCCGGAACCGGGGAAAGATAGAAGAGATTCGGACACTGCTGGCCGAAAGCGGGGTGGCACTAAAGTCGCTGGATGATTATCCGGATCTACCGGACATTCTCGAAGACGGAAAATCCTTTCTGGAGAATGCACTTAAAAAGGCGAGGGCGATCTCGGAGCTGACCCGAGAGACGGTCCTCGCTGACGATTCGGGATTGGAGGTTGCCGCTCTGGATGGGGCGCCGGGAATATACTCAGCCCGGTATGCCGGCGACAGCGCCGATGACGGAATGAATATCTCGAAGCTCCTGAGTAAACTGGAAGGTGTCCCGCCAGAGGACAGGGAGGCGGCCTTCCGATGCATCCTCGTCCTCTACCGACCGGACGGGCGTTATGATGTCTTTGACGGAATGTGGGAAGGGAGGATCGCGGAGGCGCCGGCTGGGAAGGGGGGATTTGGGTACGATCCGGTCTTTTATCTGCCGGAGCGAGGCGTCACGGCGGCTGAACTGCCGGCCGGGGTTAAAAACCGAATCAGCCATCGGGCGATGGCTGCAGAAAAACTGAAAGTCTGGCTTCAAAAGGGAACTCATGAAAACGGGGCGTAGCGCAGCCCGGTAGCGCGCCTGCTTTGGGAGCAGGATGTCGCAGGTTCAAATCCTGCCGCCCCGACCATATTTAGCTCATGTCCCCCCTTCAATGCTTGTGGATGTAAATTCCCCTGAATTCTGTCTATAGCAATCCTCGACGTTATCATTCATGCCAAAGTCCTTCTCTATGGCCTCATCGTAATGTTTTCTATAATACACTTCCCGGTAATGGTGTCAAATCATTTCAAGGCATAAAAATTTGAACTGCGTGGGGCGGGTTTCTTGGGCGGCATACACCGGCGGGTGGTGTCAGGACTTTTCTCCCTGGAACTTATCATGTCGTCACAACTGTGTATAACCAACCGGGAAAGAGATCGCGGGCAGCCCCGTCATATTCGCTACGGTGGTGAAGCGCATGATTTCGATGGTGGTCGTCAAATCGGATTCGCCGCCGGGCAGTGCGCCCGCGCTTCGCAGCCGCGCGACGACGGTTGCATCTTCTTTGGCAGGCGTCTTCCCCAGAAACGCTGTGCCGACGGTGGTTGGATACGGCGTCATATCGATTTCATCTTTGACCGCCACAGGCACCCCGCCTGCCAGATAAGGCAGCTTCACAGATTTCAGGTCATAGACATTTTTGTTTTCCATTTTATTTCCTCAACAATATTGTTCCATTGGTTGAGTTGATCAGGATTTCCTATTCAATCCCTTCTTTCCGGTTTCTGAATCTCTTCCTCTTGCAGGATGCGCCGCAGGACTTTGCCTATCATGGATTTTGGCAAGCTTTCCCGGAATTCGATAAACTTCGGCACCTTGTATGAGGCAAGAGACTTTTGGCAGTGTTCCTGGATCTCCTCGGACGTGGCCCGGACGCCCGGTCTGAGGACCACCCAGGCCTTGACGGCCTCGACCTGGTAGGGATCGGGGATGCCCGCCACGGCCACCTCCTGTACGGAAGGATGCTGCTGAATGATCTCCTCCACCTCACCGGGATAGACCTGATGCCCGCTGGGCTTGATGAGGTCCTTCTTGCGGGAGGTGATGAAGAGGTAGCCATCTTCATCCAGATGGCCGATGTCGCCTGTGTGGAGCCAGCCGTCCCGGAACATTTCCGCTGTGGCCTCGGCCCTTCGCCAGTAGCCCTTCATCAGGTGGGGGGCCTGGGCAATGATCTCGCCGGCCTCCCCCGGGGCCATCTCTCGGGCGCCTGTCGCGATATCGACGATGCGGATGATCGTATCGGGCGTGGGAAGCCCCACTGCCCCCTCCTTCCATGGGCCGTAAATGGGCCCCATGGCCAGTACGCCCGATTCGGTCAGCCCGTAGGCCTCCACGATCCTCCCGCCCGTCGCCGCCTCGAATCGCTTCTTCAGCTCCGGCAGCAGGGGTATGGCGGCTGCGACGCACATCTTCATGGACCGGAAGTCGACCTTGCCGGAACGGACATCCGGATGGTTCAGGAGGCCGTTAAAGAGTGTGGCGATGCCCGGAAAGAAGGACGGCCTCACCTTCCGGATCGTCTCCAGGAGGTCCTTGAAGTCCCGCGGATTCGGCACGAGTGCCATGGGGTGGCGGCCCACCAGGCAGGTGGACATGAGGATCACATTCCCGTAGATGTGGAAGAAGGGCATCAGGAGCAGGGTCGTGTCCTGCCATTGCGTCAGCATGTCGCCGAACCAGGCCTGGATCTGCAGGCCGTTCATCAGGATGGACTTGTGGGTCAGGACGACCCCCTTTGGAATCCCCGTTGTGCCTCCGCTGAAGAGGATCAGGCCGTCATCCCCGGAGGCGATCTCGACGGAAGGCCGCGGCCGGTCCGCGCTGCGCTCGATCAGGCCCGTGAGCCAAAGGTCGTCCTTTGCGATGGTGATCCGGTGCCCCCCCTTCTTCTCCAGGAGGAGTGTAAAGATAAAGCGGGTCAAGGGACTCAGGAAGTCCTTGACATTGGTGGCGATGACCCGGCGAAGGGGGGTGCGCGGCTGGACGGTCTTGACCTTGTCATAAAAGGGCGTCAGGACGATGGCCGTCTGCGCGTCACACTCGGCGAGGGCCTGCGTGAGCTCGCTGTCGCTGAAGAGTGGGTTGATGGGTACCGCCACGCCACCGGCCTTCCAGACGGCAAACTGGCTGATGATGATGTTGGGCGTGTTGGGCATGAGGAGGGCGACCCGATCGCCCTTGCGGACCCCCTGGGCCGCCAATGCCGCAGCAAGGGCATCGCTCATGCGGTTCGCCTCGCGGAAGGAAATGCGGCGTCCCTTGAAGATCATCATGGTGGCGCCGGGTCTCTCCGCGCCGGCCTCGTCCACGACATCGATAAGGGTCCGGTCGGGATAGGGCGCCAGGGAACGCGGGACGCCCTTGTCGTAGCTCTTGAACCAGAGGTGTTCTTCCATAGGATGCCTCCCTGTCATAGAATCTGTTCTAAAACATGATCTCCTCATTAAAAGTCGTAAAAGCCTCGAATCGGGGACGGCGTCGTAAAAAGCCCGCAGGCAAGGCGCGCGAAACCCGAGGAGTGAGGCGTACTTTGGCGTACGCCGCAGCGACGAGGGATGAAGCGTAACGCAGCATCCGGGCTTTTTGCGAAGCCGTCAAAACATGATCTCCAGGTCCTCCAGGGGATAGGCGGCGCAGGAGTGGATATAGCCGAATTGCCTGTCGGACTTTCGCAACAGGACGCCGGCGGGTTGAAAGACCCGGCCGGAGATGAGCTTGACGCGGCACATGCTGCACTCGCCGGACCGGCAGAGGGCGGGAACAACGATGCCGCTCCGCTCCAGGGAATTCAGCAGGGATTCGCCGGCCCGGGCGCCGATCTCGCCTCTGCCCCTGATCCCGACGGTGAAGGCCGCGTCCCTCCCGATATGGGACGGCCAGCCGGGGCTGCGGGTGATGTCCGGTGGAGGTCCGTACACCTCCCGGCGGATCTTGTGGCGGGGAATCGACAGCCCTTCCAGTTCGGGCAGGCAGAAGTCATACATCGCCGGAGGGCCGCAGAGGTAATATGTCCGCCCCCCGGTCTGGCCGACGACGCCCTTGATAATATCCCCTGTGATGTACCCCCTCGCACCGGTGTACCCTGGGGAGGGGGTCTCGATCACGGGGACGTACGTCACCTGGCGGAAGCGCTGCGAGATGCGGAGGAGTTCGTCGTGGAAAATGACGTCCGCGTCGCTTCGGTTGCCGTAGAAAAGGCAGATCGTGCGGTCGATGCCGCACTCCACCACCTCCCGGATCATGCTCATGAAAGGGGTGATGCCGCTTCCCCCGGCGATGAACACCGATGCCCTGTCGTGGATCAGGGGGTTGAAGCAGAAGCCCCCCGAGGGCGCCGATGCCTCGATCCTGTTGCCCGCCTTGATCCGGTTCAAGAGATGGGGTGCGACGAATCCGTTTTCCCTGTTCCGGATGGTGATATCATAGTAACCCCTCTGGTTGGGGGGCGAGGAGATGCTGTAGGGCCGGGATGTGCGGATGGGGCCGATGTCCGCAATGATCGATATGTACTTTCCGGCCTGGAAGGGCGGCAGGTATCCCTCGGGTGAAACCAGCCGCAGGGTCTTGGAGGACGGCGTTTCATCGATCACGTCACTGACCCGCAGCATCAGCCGGGGGGGGTGCAGACGGTTGATGAAGGATCGGATTTTTCCCCCCTCCGTCGAGTAATCAAGACCGTACTTCCTGCAGATCGCCCGCTCCCTGACGATCTCGTCATACCCTTCGATCTTTCGCACAAAGTCCTGTTTCATGGCTTGACCTCCTGAGCCTTCATCTCCCGCAGGATCGCCCGTGCCGCCGCGACCCCCGACGCCAGGGTCGGCTGGTATCCCGGCTGTCCATACCAGGCGCCGGCGCAGTACAGCCCCTTGAGGGGCGGTTTGGGGGAGCGGAAGAAGGAGGAATCCTTCACGTGCTGTTCGAATCCGTACGGGCTCCCGCCCGGCTGGGCCAGATAGCGAAGGTGGGTCAGGGGCGTGGCGATCTCGATCTCTTCGATCTGCTCCCGGAACCCGGGGAAATGCGCCTCGACGCGCCGGAGGATCGCCTCGGCGCAGCGGTACTTCTCGGCGGCATACCGCTCGGGAGGGACCTGCAGCCAGGGCTCGGCGTATTTCATTGCGACGATGGCGCACTGGCAGGCGCCCGGCGGCGAAAACCCGGGATCGGATACATCGTAGCAGCTCATGATGAAAGCGCTCTCATCGCAGTCCAGGGTCCTGGTCAGGGCAAAATCGCGGTCGAAGTCGGTCTGGGCGCAGATGAAGTTGGTGGCCTCGGCTATGCCGACCGCTTCGGGCTCGCAGCGGAGCCCGGCAAAAATCGTGAAAAAGGAGGTGCTGTAGGAGGCTCCCTTCAGTTCGTCCAGGGCGACGGCGGGGCAGTCATCCCGGCCGATGAGCTCCAGGAACGTGGTGATGGGGGAGGCGTTCGACAGGACGTAGCGGGTGGTGATCTGATCGCCGTGCTCCGTGACGACGCCCCGGACAGCCCCGTCCCGGACAATGATCTTTTCGGCCCCGCAGTTGAAACGTACATGCCCTCCATTGCCGATGAAGGAATCCACGATGGCGTTGGAGAGGGTCTGCGACCCACCCTTGATATGGCAGGGCTTGAGCTCGATATAGGCGAACAGGATAGCCGCCAGGTCGCCGAAGGCCAGGAGCCTGGGCGGCAGACCCATGTAACACCAGTAGATGCCCACGGCGAGCTTCAGGAGAGGATCGGTGAAGTGGGCGTCCAGGACGCTCTGGGCATCCCGGAAGGCATACTTGAAGTACAGGGGATACTTCTCGGGAGTCACCTCCGGGTCCTTCATGTAAAAGGCGGAGATCACCTCGCTGAAGAAGCGGTAGACCAGGTCGAAGAACCGGCCGATGTTTTCCCGCTCGGCGGGGAATCGGCCCTGGAGGGCCCCGATGACGCCCCCTTTGTCCGCCGGGAGGACAAGGTCCAGCCGGCCAGGGACCATGACCCGGTAGAGGTCCTCCATCCTGACGAACTCAAGCTTGTCCCGCACGCCGAGACCCTGGAGGAGACCCTGCAGGGGTCCCGGAAATTCGGGCGTTCCCATCCCGCTGAGCTGATGGAGGGACACCTCGAATTCGAAGCGGCCCCGGCAGAAACTGGTGGCGCACCCCCCGGGAATATTGTGCCGCTCCAGCATAATGACCCGCGCCCCCTTCCGGGCGAGGGTGGCGGCGGCTGTCAGACCTGCGTTTCCCGCACCGATCACAACAACATCATATTCTGTAGCCATTAGGTCGCTCCTTCGTGGGAACCGGAATGTCGGGACTATCACTCCCGCAGGCGGCTCCGTCGTGCCGCCTTCAACGGCCCTTGAACTGCGGCTTCCTCTTTTCCAAGAAGGCCGCGACCGCTTCCAGCAGGTCTTCACTGGGGATGGCCGCGGCATTCTTTTGGGCGACGTAGGCCAGGCTCTGGGGAATGCCGTGGTCCCGGGTGTAATTGATCACATCCTTCACTCCCTGGACGGCAAGGGGCGGATTGGCGGCGATTTCCCCAGCCAGGCGCCTCGCTTCGGCATAAAGGGCCTCCCGATCCTCGGCAAGATGGGTGATAAAGCCCATCTGCAGGGCCTCGGCAGCCGTAAAATCGCGTCCCGTAAGGGCCAGCTCCCGAAAATGACCGTAGCCTATCAGGCCGGGGAGTCTCTGGAGGGTCCCAAGGTCCGCCACGATACCGATCTTCGTCTCCCGGACGGAAAAGACGGCATCCCGTGTCGCCAGGCGGATGTCGCAGGCGCTCGTCAGGTCGATGCCGGCGCCGATGCAATAGCCGTGGATGGCGGCGATGACGGGAACCCGGCAACGGTCGACGGCCTCGGTGGATGCCTGCAATTCCAGAATCCGCCGCCGGAACCTCTCCCGGCTGAGGGCGGAGCCGTCCCCCAGGATTTCCGTCCCGGAAGCGGCCAAATCCAGTCCCACGGTGAAGCACGGCCCTTCCGCCCGGATGATGACGACCCGGATCTCCGGATCTGCATCGATGGCGACAAAGGCCGGCACAAGGGCGTCGAAGAAGGCGAGGGGCATGCGGTTGCGCATCTCCGGCCGGTCGAGAATCAGCCAGAGAATCGATTCTTCCTTTTCCACCTTGAAAAAACGCTCATCAATCATCCCGTTTCCTTTCACGCCGACCAAGGCGGCTTTAGTCCCTTTTTCTTTGATAATAGATAGCAATTACGCGAGAAGTTTATGGAGAAGGATCCCGTGTGTCAACGGAATAACGGGGGTCAACACACATGACTGCTCGAAAGTGAAAATCTCCGTCAAAACTGCCGGATGCTGCATTTCAGGAAGATAATTTAACTCTACCCGAATAGAAAATATGTTGTCAAGCATTTCCACCATCCATCACATGTGAGGGAGACGGTGGCCAAAAGCATGACCGCTCCCTCCATAAAATTATGATGGACTTGATTCATTATTCGGGGATAATATAACCGGCATATGCGTAGATTCATCCGTAGAGCATGAAAAAAGAGATAAGGGCGTTATGAAGAAAGCGTTGGGGATCGGCGCATTGGTATGCGTGGTTTTACTGTTGATTCTTCTGCTGGTTTACATGGCCGCCGATCGTGAAGAAAGGACGCTCGACGACGACGAACGGGTTCGTCTCGGCGGGACGTATCTGAAATTGTCGGCAGGGGTCACCCACTACGAACTGACCGGCCCTGCCGGAGGGAAGGTTGTGGTCTTCGTCCACGGGTTCAGCGTGCCAATGTTCAACTGGGATCCCCAGGTGAAAGCGCTCACCGGGGCCGGGTTCCGCGTACTGCGATATGACCTTTACGGACGGGGCTATTCGGACCGTCCCGAGGCACGGTACGATGCCGCGCTTTTTGTCACGCAGTTACACGATCTGCTCGACGCGCTCAAGATAACAGAGCCGGTCAGCCTGGTGGGATTGTCGCTCGGCGGTCCGGTGGTCGCCCATTTTGCTGCAGAGAATCCGGCGCGTGTCGAGAAGCTGGTGCTTCTTGCGCCGGTGGTCCATTCGATCGTGGGCGATGCGAAATTCACGCCGCTTCGCATGCCGTTTGTCGGGAATTTTGTGATGCGCGTGATCGCCGTGAAAACAATAACGGAACGGGGTTTGGCCCTGCTCAGGGGTATCGACGCTTCCGGAAAACACGCGGAGATGTTCAAAGCGCAGACCGAATACAGCGGATATTCGTACGCGCTTCGTTCACTGATATGCGGGGACCTCTTCAGGGATCAGATTGAAACCTATATAAAGGCGGTAAAAAATGCGAAGGGGGCCCTCCTCATATGGGGAACGGCCGATACGGACATCTCCGCGGAGATGATCGCACGTCTTCGCGATGCCGCTCCCGGCATGGAATACCGCCGGCTCGAAGGAATCGGGCATGATCTCAACTGCACCGCCGCGGACATCATCAACCCATTTATCATCGATTTCCTGCATTAGCGCATGTTGATTCGCCCCACAGTGACAGCGGGGATCTGCAGCGCCTTCCTGAATTCCGCCGCAATCGGAACCAGACAAACCGTTCGCGTCATCATAGGAAGCATCTGCATCACCCTGCGGGCATCGCTGAGATCATCGAGCTTCTTTCCGCGAGGCAAGACTGATCTACCCAACATACCCCTTGCCCTCGGGTTGAAGTCTTTGATGGAGGTCGGCTTTTATTTATAGCAGTGTACGACCCGTAATGTTCACCCCAAAAGACAGGTGCTGGTTATTGGCGACACCTACAACTCCACACCTGACTGTATCCCTGAGAATCAATGAATACCGTCTGTACTGTTGAGTATGCCGTGAAAACAAGGAAGTTGTCCTAAGCGAAAATACCAACTGTGCAGACCCACATCCTGGATGGTTTGGGGTCCGGGGGAGAACCCTCCCGGCTACCCGATCAGATTTTGTGCTTTCTTCCAATTACCGCACAGATGACGTCGTACAGTGTCTCTTTAAGTTCCTGTGTGGATTCCCACACGACATGATTATACTGCCGAGTATCGAAATGCACGTTGGTTAGGTCATCTTTTCGAACACACCATATTACAGGTAGGCCTATACCGATGGCGTACCCCGCTTCAAAATAAACACCGCGCTTCTGTTCAGTGACATCGGCCACAACAAAGAGAGATTTTTTAATTTCTGCTATAATTTTGGCATCAATTCTATCTATATGCAGTTCCGCATCGACGCGATAGGCTTTATAACCCGCTTCGTTAATTGCTGGTTTTATTGCCTTCTCCCAGACCATCTTCATTGATTCTGAAAACGACATTGCCACAAAGGCTTGACTTAGCTCAACAGCACGTTGTTCATGCTGATCAAGATACTCCCAACCATCAGCAGCTACCTCGACAGAAACTGACATATCGCCAAATGCTTGTGTCTCCTCATCATCAGTCCGTGCAAGAAGACCACGCTCAATAAGATATCGAATGTAAAAAAGAAGTTCCTCTGATGCCGATGCCCATGCAAGAGGATAGTCGAATTCGGGCAATAAGCTTACACTATCACCAGGATACTTTGATTTTCGAGCAATACTTTGCAAGAAAAACTGCTGTTTATCAGATGGATTGTAGTCTGGAAGAGACTGTTCAATTTCCGTTAAGCTGTTCGTGCTTATTTCAGGAATATCCATTCCCAATTCGAAGCGGTTTCTGATCCATGCAGATAGTTTTGGTCCAAGGTTTCTCTTCTCTGCCATATGCTCGGCTGTACGAGTAATTGTGAATTTACCACAACGTGCACAGTTGTATGTAATTCTTTCTCCATAATCTGCTTCACGTATGACTTCTTGTCCTTCAAGCTTACACACTGGACAAGGGTTTGGGTTATTTGTTGTCATAAGCACCTCTGCCTTTTCGAAATCTAATGCAAAAACTCAAGGGAAGCGCGGCAGTTTCGCGCGATCCCTTGAAGCGCCCTGTTATCCTCACTTTTCATAGACCTCGTATGAAGTTACGCAACATCTCGCGGATTTGAGCAATTTGTCTATTAAGAATGGCCAATTGCCAACCGTAGCATGACAGATGGTACATCTCATATATTATTTGGCCGTTTTCATTACGCAATACCTTGAGGTCACCATCCATTGGCAATGGATTTGGCAGCAATCGAGAAAAACATTTTGATTGTCTCATAAGTTCTGTTACTCTTCGAGACACAAAGATATACCTTGCTGCGCCAGTATCAAATTTGTTATTTAATTCAGATAAATAGTCGGTGCATAAATCAGCTAATATCAAATTGCTGCGGCCAGTTGTCGGTATGTTTAATAATTCAACAAATGAGACGAGCCCTGCATTTGCAGGAGTGAAACCAATCTCAGCAAATTTTACATGGTATCTTCTTCCGCTTCCCCGATAGTGGGGGAGCAAAAAAGGATGATGAACTCTCTCTTCGTTTGTTTGCCACCACATTACGCTATCATCAAGGTAGTCAAATGTCTCAGGAAGCGCCTCATCGATGTTGGCATCATAGTTTGCGTCAAGGCCAACGAAAAGAAAGATAGCCAACAAAGGATCATTGCCTTGCCATGGCTTATCGTGGAAATGCGTTATCAGACTTTCTGATTTGTGCGGCTTATACATTGACTCCTCTTGTCTTTATAATTCTTTGGTCTGTGGATAACATTGAGTTAACCTGTAGCCAGGCTTGTCCTGGATATCAGGTTGAACTCGTTATTAGGCAAGCTTTTTGTCAGTTAATATTTTACTTAAGTATTCTTCAATGCATTTTTTAACCTGGATGTAAATTGAAAGAAACTGTTCAAGTGTAAATATTTTCCCCTTAATGTCCCTTTCGGGGATGGTTGAAATCCCTCGCCTTTAGGCGAAGAAAAGTTTATAGATGTCGCTATGCGACGTTAT
>MICN01000029.1 GCA_001829875.1 Syntrophus sp. GWC2_56_31 | reverse complement strand
ATTTGGGGATTTCCCTTGGACAGGCCCATGTCACCGCATTTTCCGACGGAGAGACCCGTGTGGAAATCAACGAAAACATACGCGGCATGGATGTTTTCATCATCCAACCCACCTGTTCTCCGGTAAACGTCACGCTGATGGAGCTTCTCATCATGATCGATGCCGCACGCCGGTCATCCGCGGACCGTATCACGGCCGTCATCCCCTATTACGGGTATGCCCGCCAAGACCGGAAAGTGGCGCCGCGCGCACCGATCACCGCCAAGCTCGTCGCCGATCTCATCACCCAGGCCGGGGCCAAACGCGTTCTGGCGATGGATCTCCACGCCGGTCAGATCCAGGGATTCTTCAACATCCCTGTGGACAATCTCTTCGCTACTCCGGTTCTTCTGGACTACATCAAGAAAAATTACCATGACAGTGATATCGTGATCGTTTCGCCGGATACCGGCGGCGTGGAGCGAGCCCGGGCATTCGGCAAAAGACTTGGGGCCAGCCTGGCCATTATCGACAAGCGCAGGGAAGGACCTAACGAGGCGCAGGTCATGAACATCATCGGTCATGTCAGAGGAAAGCGGGTCATCATACTGGATGATATGATCGACACCGCCGGAACGGTCGTCCAGTCGGCCAAGGCGCTCTACGAAAATGGGGCCATCGCGGTTTCTGTCTGCTGCACCCATCCCGTCCTTTCAGGACCGGCGATCGAAAGGATAGAACAATCAGACCTCAAGGAGGTCATCGTGACGGACACCATTCCCCTGCATGACAAGGCCAACGCCTGCAGCCGGATCAAGGTTCTTTCCGTCTCGGGGCTCCTCAGCGAGGCTGTCCGAAGGATCTATTACAACGACTCAGTCAGCTCATTATTCATTTAGGAGGAATTTCATGGAGGCTATCGAATTAAAGGCCTGTGTCCGTAAAGAAACCGGCAAAGGACCGGCCAGACGTTTCAGGAAGAAAGGATTGACCCCCGCAGTGTTTTACGGCCGCGGCGAAGAGGCTATCCCTTTATCGGTGAATGTGACCGATCTGACGAAGATCATAAAGACCAGGAAAGAAAACATCTTCATCAAACTGCTCATCGAAGGCGAGAATAGTCTGGAAAAGCTCACTATGATCAAGGAGTTGCAGATCGAACCGGTCAGCAGACGCTTCTACCATGCCGATTTTTATGAAATCCGGATGGACCATAAACTGACGATCGATATCCCTCTCCGTTTTGTAGGCACTCCAATCGGAGTTGAAAACGGCGGGGAGCTCCAGCATCTCAAACGGGATATAAAAGTCTCTTGCCTGCCGGCGGCTATGCCCGATTTCATCGATGTCGATGTGAGCGGTCTGGAGATCGGCGCTTCGATCAAGATTCAGGATCTCCAGATTCCGGAAGGTGTTGAGGTGCTCGATCCGGGCGATGTCGGCGTAGCGATAGTATCCTTCGTGAAGGTTTCCGTACCCCAGGTGGAAGCGGCTGAGGGTGAAGCCGCCGCTCCGGCCGAGGGGAAAGAGGCCGCGACGGAAGAAGCCAAAGGCTGATGCATGCCGGGGCATGCCGGGGTCAGGTCTTTAAATTTAGCGTTTTCCAAAGAAAATGCTAAATTTAAAGACCTGACCCCATTTGGTTCGCGGCCCCGGGGGAGGGTTTTGAGTGAAGTTGGTCGTAGGATTGGGAAATCCGGGCATGCGGTATCGGTTTAACCGGCATAACGCGGGTTTTCTGGTCGTGGATCAACTGGCGATCCAATATGACATACCGATCACTCAAACCCTCTTTGATGCCCAGATCGGAAAGGGAAAAATCGCCGGCAGCGCCGTTTTACTTGCCAAGCCTCAGACATTCATGAATCTGAGCGGCGTGGCGGTAAGGATGCTGGTCGACTATTTCCGGATAGAGTGTGAAGAACTCATCGTCGTTCACGATGACCTGGATCTGCCTTTTCTGACGATCCGTCTGAAGACGGGAGGAGGCCATGGCGGGCATAAAGGGCTGATTTCGATAATTGACCATCTCGGCGTTACAGACTTCCTCAGAGTCAGACTCGGCATCGGGAGACCGGAACACAAGTCGATGGTCGAGGGCTATGTCCTGTCGCCTTTTTCCGAAGCGGAGACGGGCAGTCTGCCCCCTTTGCTGCGGATCGCGGGCGAGGCGGTGGCCGACATCATCTCCTCCGGCATCCAGGCGGCTATGGGACTGCATCATGGGAAGGAGTATTCCAATCTAATCAAGGAGGATTGAATCATGTGCACCGGAAAACGCGGCCTCTGGTCTTCGTTGTGTTCGCTTATCATCTCCCTATTTCTGATGACCCCTCTTGCTTTTGCAGGCGAAGCGGACATCAAGATCCCCGATCTGACCCAGATCAGCTTCATGGGTGGTTCACTCGGAGGATTGACGATCCTCAACATCGGTCTGGTCATCTGTGCAATCGGGATGGTTTTCGGCTGGCTGCAGTACAACCAAACGAAGAATCTGCCCGCCCATCAGGCCATGCTGGATGTTTCCAATACGATATGGGAGACCTGCAAAACGTATCTGTTCCAGCAGGGGAAATTCCTCGCCGGCCTCTGGCTGCTGATCGCCATTTGTATTGTCTACTATTTCGTCGGACTGCAGGGGAACACCATCGCTGCGGTCGCGATGATCCTGTTCTGTTCGGTGATGGGAATCCTGGGCTCTTACGGAGTGGCCTGGTTCGGCATCCGGATCAATACGGTGGCCAACTCCCGGGCGGCCTTCGCCTCCCTAAGCGGTAATCCCTTGAGCATGGTGAATATCTGTCTCCGTTCCGGAATGAGCGTCGGGCTTTTACTGGTCAGCATCGAGCTCTTCTTCATGATCCTGATCCTTGCTTACATTCCGAAGGATCTGGCCGGTCCCTGCTTCATCGGTTTTGCCATCGGCGAATCCCTCGGCGCGAGCGCGCTGCGCATCTGCGGCGGCATCTTCACCAAGATCGCCGATATCGGTTCCGACCTCATGAAGATCATCTTCCATCTCCCGGAGGACGATCCGAAAAACCCGGGCGTCATCGCCGACTGCACCGGCGACAACGCAGGCGACAGCGTCGGTCCCACGGCGGACGGCTTCGAGACTTACGGCGTCACCGGCGTCGCCCTGATCGCCTTTCTGGCCCTGGCGATGGCCACAAACCCCATGATGGGAGGCAAGCTGATCGTCTGGATCTTCGCCATGCGCATCCTGATGGTCATCACCTCGCTCATCTCCTACTTCGTCAACGATGCCGCAAGCCGGTCCCTCTATACCGGCAAGGAGGAGTTTGATTTTGAACAACCCTTGACGAACCTCGTCTGGATCACCTCCTGCGTTTCCATCATTGTCACTTTCTTCGCGAGCTATCTGCTGCTGGGTGATCTGCCTACCGTCGGAAGTTCGCTTTCGGTCTGGACGGCGCTTTCCATCATCATCAGCTGCGGGACGATCGCCGGGGCGCTGATCCCCGAGTTTACCAAGATCTTTACGAGCACCAAGTCCCGCCACTGTGAAGAAGTCGTCAACGCCTCGCGCCAGGGCGGCGCTTCCCTGAATATCCTCTCGGGTCTGGTCGCCGGAAACTTCTCTGCCTTCTGGGAAGGGTTGATCATCCTGCTCCTGATGTTCATCGCCTATCTCGTTTCCCAGAGCGGCTCGGTCATCGGTTTGATGCCGAAAGAGTTTCTTTTTGCCGCCCCGGTCTTCGCCTTCGGCCTTGTTGCCTTCGGTTTCCTCGGTATGGGTCCGGTCACGATCGCCGTGGACAGCTTCGGTCCGGTCTCGGATAACGCCCAGTCCATCTATGAACTCTCCATGATCGAAAGCCGCAAGGACGCCAAAGAAGTAGTAAAGCAGCACTTCGGCTTAGAGGCGGACTTCGAGAAGGCGAAGCACTACCTGGAATCCGCCGACGGCGCGGGCAACACATTCAAAGCCACTGCAAAACCTGTCCTTATCGGTACCGCCGTTGTCGGCGCCACCACGATGGTCTTCGGGATCATTATTTTGCTGGAGCGTCTCTTCGGGAACGTGGTCGCCAAGCTTAGCCTGGTCCAGCCGGAGATCATCCTGGGTCTGCTGATGGGCGGCTGCGTCATCTACTGGTTCACCGGGGCCTCCATACAGGCCGTTGTCACAGGTTCTTACCAGGCCGTCGTCTATATCAAAAACCATATCAAGCTGGACAAGAAGGAAGCCTCGATCGCCGACAGCAAGGAGGTGGTCAGGATCTGCACGCTTTACGCGCAGAAAGGGATGATCAATATCTTCGTCGTTATCTTTTTCATGGCCCTGAGTCTTGCCTTCTTCAACGCCTACTTCTTCATCGGCTACCTGGTCGGCATCGCCTTCTTCGGCCTCTTCCAGGCGATCTTTATGGCCAACGCCGGCGGATGCTGGGACAACGCCAAGAAGATCGTGGAGGTAGACCTGAAGCAGAAGAACACCCCCCTGCACGAAGCCACCGTCGTCGGCGACACCGTCGGCGATCCGTACAAGGACACCTCGTCGGTCTCCCTGAACCCCGTGATCAAGTTCACGACTCTCTTCGGCCTGCTGGCCGTCGAGATCGCCGTGACCATGCAGAACGTCGGGTTGAAGCTCGGGCTGGCATCGCTTTTCTTCCTCATCGCGCTGCTGTTCGTCTACCGTTCCTTCTACGGGATGAGGATTACCGGTGAAAAACTCTAGGACGCGTTAAGTTTCTCATGAACGAAAAGGGCGCCCCGTTATCGGGACGCCCTTTTCGTTCATATAAATGGTGGATGGAAAAGGAGGGAACCTAAAAACCATCCACCATTATAATGCTGAAAGGATTTTGATTGCCACGCCACCTTTCAGATTATTTGCCCATACAACCGGACCGTTCTATGTATCGGCCTCCTCGATCGATGAAAAAAAGATCCTGCTCTTGCTCTGCCCGCCGTTCTTTTCTTTTACCCCTCCCGCTTTCTGATTCTCGAGAGGCATTGCCTCCGTCTCCCCTGCCCCCCCGTGCACAAAAAATTCATACTCCTGAATCGGTCGGGAATTCGTTTTTCCCCCCTCCAAGCGCTTCGTTTCTTTAGGGCGTTTCTGGTCCCCTTCCATATACTCTAGATTTCAAAGCATCAACCGTGCCATTCCTGTCGCTTGTTTTGCTTCTCCGCCTATTTTTACGCATAAAATATAACAACTGATAAATATCTGATAGATACATACACGATACCTTAAGGGATCACATCGAGGGGTGCATGCCCCATTCCTGTTCGTAGAGGGTTTTCTAGTGAAAACGGGTCAGAGAAGTGCAGATACCGCACAAGATGGAGGCATTAATCCCTAAGGATTCAGAGAATCATTGGAACGGACGATGATGTACTTTTATAGCACATTACGTGCACGAGATGCACAGGCATGGTTTGCTATTTTTTTCTGCTCACGGATCAGCTTGAAGCGTGAAATTCCGAGACGCTTTGCCGCCTCGGTTTTGTTTCCCCGGCTCATCTCCAGGGTGTTTTCGATAATCTGCCGCTTGATGTCATTGGTCATCCGCTCGGTAACCGAGGAAAAATCTATTCCATCAGACGCGAGCCGGGGCAGGACATTATCGATTTGTATCCGGAATTGCTCATGATTGGCAATCGAGCGCATCTCTGCCGGCAGGCTCTCGACCGAGATCGTCTCGCCATCGCCGTGCAGAATCATGATCCTTTCGATGATGTTCTTCAGCTCGCGGACATTGCCCGGCCACTGGTAAGAGGTCAGAATCCGTTCGGCATCCTGGGCAAACCCCTTTACCTTCTTCTTGAATTTCCCATTGAACTCTTCGAGATAGTAACGAGCCAGAATCAAAATGTCTTCGGTCCGCTCCCTCAGCGGCGGGATCGTGATCGGAACGACACTGATCCGGTAATAGAGATCCTCGCGAAAGGTCCCCTCCGCAACCATCCGGTTGAGATCCCTGTTCGTCGAAAAGATGAAGCGGACATCGATGGGGATCGGCTCGTTCCCACCCAAGCGTCGGATATGGCCATCTTCGAGCATGCGGAGGAATTTTGCCTGTATATGGATATTCATCTCCCCGATCTCGTCCAAAAGGATCGTCCCGCCGGTCGCGTATTCGAGAAGGCCGATCTTTCTTTTCCTTGCATCGGTGAAGGCCCCTGCCTCGTAACCGAAGAGCTCGCTCTCCAAAAGGGTGCCGGGAATAGCCGCGCAGTTGACATCGACAAAGGATCGGTTGCTTCGATTGCCCTGTCTGTGGATCGCCCGGGCAATCAGTTCCTTTCCCGTACCGCTTTCGCCCTGAATCAGGATGTTGGTGTTGTGCCCGGCCACCTCCTTGATCACATGAAACAGGCTTTGCATCTTCTTCGACTTGCCGAGAATATCATGGAAGCCCAGGAGTATGTCCTCCCTCTCTTTGAGTTTCTCCACTTCCG
>MICN01000028.1 GCA_001829875.1 Syntrophus sp. GWC2_56_31 | reverse complement strand
AATCCGGTATTATTGTTCATCCCCGGAAACCGCCGGGAGTTTGTGGAGAAAGCGGCAAAATATGAGCCCGACGCAATCATCATCGATCTTGAAGATGCTGTGGCCATCCATTTAAAGGAGAAGGTTCGATTGGAAGTTGCGGAACTCATTCCCACGCTCGCTGTGGAATGCATCGTACGGGTGAACAACGAGCCCGAATATCTGGAGAAGGATTTGGAGGCGGTGGTTTCAAAGCACATATTCGGGATCATGCTTCCCAAAGTGGAGTCCATGGAGAACCTGAGGGAGGTAGACGGGATCCTTTCGGGGCTGGAAAAGAAAAGGGGCCTGGAGCCGGATTCGATCAAATTGTTGATCATGATCGAAACGGCGCTGGGGGTTATCCGGTGTTATGAGCTGGCGTCGGCCCTCCGCAGGAATTTTTCCGTGGTCTGTTCGAGCGGGGAAGAGGGCGACCTGCAGACGAGTCTGAATTGCGGTTTTGCGGGGTTGTATTACTCGCGTGCGAAGATACTGCTGGATTCCAAGGCGGCGGGGATTCGGTGCATTCTGGATGGGGTATGGTCAAACATCAAGGATGAGGAAGGGCTGAAGAAGGATTGTCTCCATTCGAAGGAATTGGGTTACGACGGGAGGGCATTGATCTATCCGAAGCACATTTCGATCGCCCGGCAGGTCTATTCGCCGAGTCCCGAACAGTTGGCGTACTACACGCGAATGCTGGAGGCTTTTGCACAAGCCGAAGCGCAGGGCCTGGCGGCGGTGAACTTTGAGGGTCAAATGATCGATTATGCCATGATTAAAAAGGCCAAGGCGATCCTGGCGGCTTCGTAAAAAGGTCGTCGAGGGTATTTCATTATCCTGTCTGAGTTTGTCCATATCGGATATGAAAACAAGGCTGCCGCAGCCCTTTGCGGTGATTATTTGTATCGACCGTACTCCAACGCGGTATCGAAAAGGGCTATCAGGTTCTCCGGCGGCACCTCCGGCCGGATGTTGTGGACTGTCGCCAGGATGAAACCGCCGCCGGGGGCCATGATGTCGATCAGGCGTTTGACGCCGTCGGCCACTTCCTGCGGGCTGCCGTAAGGGAGCAACTGCTGTGTATCCACCCCGCCCCAGAAGGTGACCCGGCTGCCGTACCTCTTTTTCAGATACTCCGGCTGCATGTTTGTGGCCGAGACCTGAACAGGATTCAATATATCGATGCCGGCTTCGAGAAAATCATCCAGGAAAAAGCTGGCTGCGCCGCAGCAGTGGTAGAAGAGCTTGGCTTTGGTGCGGGCCTTGATGAAACCGAACATCTCCTGCTGCATGGGCTTGATCATCTTGCGATAGACGGCGGGCGACATCATCGGGGCGTTCTGGATAGCCAGGTCGTCGGCCACGGTCACCACGTCCACCTGATCCCCGATGACCGCCAGGGCCTGCTCGGCGATGACCAGGTGGATCGTCATGATTTTTCGCATGATGGTCTCGGCCAGGGCAGGATTGAGGATGAAATCCATCAGCCACTGCTCGTAACCGCGCATGTTGCGGGCCTGGGAAGCGATCTGGCAGCCAAGGTTGAAGGCGATAGCCCGCTGGCTGTGGGACTTCAGGTCCAAGACCTTTTCCCTGAGCCCGGCGTAGCGGGCCGGGTCGGTCGGATCCGGCCAGAAGGAATAGGCTTCAACCTCGGCCGCGGTTTCCATCCTGGCCAGCGGCGGGTTCGTGGCCGTGTGCTCCCCGCTCACGCCGGACAGCCAATACCCGCCCCACTCGTCTATTGAAATATTGACCGGCGAAGTATCGACCGGCGGGGCAACTACGGCAGGCAGGCTCGCCGGCGGGTTGAGACCGATACCGTCCACATCGGTGTGGAGGCGTTTTTTGATCACCTCTTCCACTGCAACAAGCTGGGCGCGTTTGTTGGCGATCAGGGATGGTGTTTCGATACCCAGCAGTTTCTTGAGGCAATCATAAGCCGTCACCTGAATACCGGTGGCGGTTGTGCCGCCAAAATCGATAGGCACCCGATCCGGTTCCTGGTGGTTTAATGCCATTAACATACGTTCCCTCGACAGCATATTTCCAACCTCCTCATTGTCATTCCGGGTATCGTTTATAAAACCTATGTTACCGAGAAGTTTCGTCAATTCCTGGCGATCAATTCCCGAACCTTGTCCACTGCTGAAGCAGCGTCAGGGGCATATCCATCGGCGCCGATTTTGTCGGCGTACTGCTGCGTAATCGGGGCGCCGCCAATGACAATATACAATTCCCGGCGGTATGGTTCCAGTTGTTGGATAGTCGTCTGTAATTGGGGCATTACGGAGGTAAGTAGGACAGAAAGACCCACCACCCGAGGATGGTGGGTCTCAATAGCTGTTATGAATTTATCCGGGGGCACATCAACACCTAAGTCTACCACCTCGAATCCGGCTCCTTCCAGCATCATGATCACAAGATTTTTGCCGATGTCATGCAAGTCGCCCTTGATCGTGCCGATCGCCACAGTGCCCTTCACCCGATTTTCTACCGCGGTCAGAAGAGGTTTGAGAATATCCAGGCCCGTGTGCATTGCTTTGGCGGCGACCAGCACTTCGGGCATGAAAAAATCACCCTCTTTAAACCTGCTGCCAATGGTATTCATGCCGGCAATGAGGCTCTTTTCGAGAATAGCTGAGGGGCTCAAACCCTCGGCAAGTCCCTGGTGAATTTTGCACTGCACTTGCGGAATGTCCAGGTTGATCAGCGCAGCTTTAATTTCATCTAGAGTACCCACAAAACGCTACCTCCGTTCTTGGTGTAAACAGTTACGGAAGAACATACTTTATTGGAGAAAAAGATTCTTGCTTTTCTCGGATAGATGGCTTTATTCGTCCTTTTTAGAAACCCTCACTTGCCAACATTGGGTGGGAGCTTCACTCTTTTTTCCAGCCAGAATTTGGCCGCCCCTGGGTGGAGAGGGATGCCGCCTTTGGCAATGGGGCCAAAATCCGGGCCGGCGGAGGTCCAGAAACTCATAATTTTCCCGAGCAGTTCCTTGTTTACCGGATCCTGGGTCAGCTTTAAGAAATCGTAGGCCGCCTCATCGGTCATACTGGTCAGGGCGGTCCAGTAGGTGCTGTAGAAAAAGGCCTTGCGCTCCTTGTCGGCGTTATCTCCCGGCGCCTTGTTCGGCGGGATGGCGCCGAGCGGCAGGTACGGCACCGCCGCCTCGATCTTCTTTATCTCCTCAGGGCTGGGCTCGACAATGCGGATGGAGACGGAACGGGCGATCTCCGTGATGGCCGGAAGGACATAAGGGCCCCCTCCGCTCCCCACCGATAAGGTTGGGTAGGAAAGGTTGATCAATGGCCGTTCTTTTGAGAAATCAGCTCGCCTTTTGATCGGCTCACCCGTCAAGAAGGCATTTTTTAAGCACAATTCAGACAAACCTATCCTGCTCGCGTCTTTTTCACGATGCGTTATGATTGTACGTACACGAATTCTGTTTTGATCAAAAACAACAACACAACCTTTTCCCAAGCTTTCGGTTAAATAGCGACAATCGTTGCCACGGGTATCCTCAAACCACGGATACAAAGCATCCCATTCATCTGGTATGGATTAATAGTGATTCGCGAAAAGTTCATACAACCATCTCCTTCAACCTACTGCCTTATTCTCCAACGCGGTCCATCGTGGGCAATTTGTTTTAATCACTATTTATTGTAATCTGGCATACTTTTTAAAATCAGTGAATTACCGCTTTCGGAAGTCAGACAGTTTTCACCAATGTGCACAAACCCGATGAACCGTAAAAGAGGACCCCATCCGGTATATGGCTTTCCCCCTCACTCCGTTCGGTAAAGCCGTCGGAGAGGCGTTTGGGTCCCGTTCACAGCGGGATGTTGTTGTGCTTCTTGGGGAGCCGCGTCTCGGCTTTGTCCTTGAGCGCCCCAAGGAGAGCGGCGATACGTTTCCGTGTGTCCCGTGGACGGATGATCTCTTCGATGATTCCAAGCCCGGCGGCGAAATAGGGGTTGTTGAATTGCTCCTCGTACGAACGGACCAGTTCGGCCCGTTTGGCGGCCGGGTCGGCCGCCGCGGAGAGCTCCCTGCGGTAGACGACATTGCACGCCCCTTCCGCCCCCATCACGGCGATCTGCGCTGTCGGCCAGGCCATCACGTAGTCGGCGCCTAATTGTTTGCTGCACATGCCGAGATAGGCCCCGCCGTAGGCCTTCCTGGTCACGACAGTGATCTTCGGGACGGTCGCCTCGGAATAGGCGTGGAGCAGCTTGGCGCCGTGGCTGATGATACCCGACCATTCCTGACGGGTTCCCGGCATGTAACCGGGGACGTCCGTGAAGGTGAGAAGGGGGATGTTGAAGGCGTCGCAGAACCGGATGAACCGGGATGCCTTGTCGGAGGCATTGACATCCAGCACACCCGCGATGAACCGGGGGTTGTTGGCGATCACGCCGATCGGCCTGCCCATGATCCGGATGAAGGCGACGATGATGTTCTTCGCCCAGAGTTCATGGGGCTCGAACATTTCCCCTTTGTCGGCGACGGCCATGATCACCCTTTTCATGTCGTATACCCGGTTGGCCTTGTCCGGGATGATCGTGTCGAGTTCGGAGCACTCCCGATCGTGGCTGTCCGTGCAGGAGGCTAAAGGGGAGGGGCTGTGGCAGCTGTCCGGAAGGAAGGAGAGGAGGGTCCTGATCTTGGCCAGGCAGTCCTCGTCGCTCTCGGTGGCAAAATGGCACACACCGCTTTTCGTGGCGTGGGCGACGGCGCCGCCCAGTTCGTCGTGGCTGACCTCCTCACCGATGACCGCTTTGACGACTTCGGGGCCGGTAATGTACATGTAGCTGCTCTTCTTGACCATGAAGACCCAGTCCGTCAGGGCAGGCGAGTAGACGGCGCCGCCCGCGGTGGGTCCCATGATGGCCGTGATCTGAGGGATGTAGCCGGAAGCGATCGTGTTCCGATAAAAGATACCGCCGTAGCCCTCCAGCGAAGGCACGCCTTCCTGGATCCGTGCCCCGCCGGAGTCGTTCAGAGAGACGAAGGGCTTCCGGGCGCTGAGGGCCATATCCATGACCTTCCAGATCTTCCCGGCGTGCATTTCGCCAAGGCTCCCGCCGGCGCTGGTGAAGTCGTGGGCGGCTGCAAAGACGGTCCGGCCGTTGACCAGGCCGAAACCGGTGATCACGGCGTCGGCGGGGATCTCTTTTTCCCCGAGACCGAACAGTGTCGAGCGGTGCTTTACGAAAAGCTGGGTCTCCTGGAACGATTCCGGGTCGAAGAACCGGTCGAGCCGCTCCCGTGCGGTGAGTTTCCCCAGTTCGTGCTGTTTTCGGATCAGGCTTTCACCCCCCATTTTCATGAGCCCCGATTTTTTTGCTTCGTACAGATCGATTTTTTCTTTCGTCAAGTCCTGCTTATCCTTTTCCACAGTCTTCTCCTCTTTGAATCGAGTTGCCGATAAGGCGATAACGAACCTTTCTTCCGCTGATGTTATGGCTTGACCTGAATGGCTTCCTTCGGGTATAAACCTATATCAGCCTTATGGGCTTTTTATCAACTGATTTCATCGTCGCCCGGCCGCGGGAAGCAGAAAGGAGAAATGATGAGGTTCATAGATGAGATGGATATCAAAGAAAAAAAAGTTCTATTCCGGTTCGATTTCAACGTTCCCTTCGACAACTCCCGGAATATCGCGGATGATGCTCGAATCCGCGCCGTTCTTCCCTCCATCAATTATGCACTCGACGAGAACGCCCGTGTGATCATCATGTCCCACCTGGGTCGGCCGAAAGGCATTGTGAACCCGGAGATGAGCCTCGCCCCGGTTGCAAAACGGCTCTCCCGTCTCCTGGGGAAAGAGGTCCGGATGGCCCCGGACTGCATCGGCTCCGAGGTGCGGGAGATGATCGACGCCTTGAAGCCGGGAGACATCCTTCTGCTGGAGAACCTTCGTTTTCACATCGAAGAGACGAAGAACGACGACGGTTTTGCCGCCGAGCTCGCCGGTTATGCGGATGTGTATATCGATGACGCCTTCGGAAATGCCCACCGTGTGCATGCGTCGAATGTGGGGATCACCAAATTCATACGCGAGTGCGGGGCCGGTTTTCTCATCAAGCGTGAGCTGAATTACTTCAAAAAGGCCCTGGATAAACCGGCGCGGCCGTTTGTGGCGATTATTGGCGGATCGAAAGTCTCGGGAAAGCTGGAGGCCCTGGGTAACCTGATCCGGAAGGTCGACAAGATGGTCATCGGCGGCGGAATGGCCTTTACCTTTCTCAAGGCGCTGGGGTACGAGGTCGGGAAATCCATTGTCGAGGACGACCTGATGGAAAAGGCGATGGAGGTCATCAAGACGGCCAAGGAACTGGGGGTCAAGTTTTATCTTCCCGTCGACTGCGTGATGGCGGAAAACATGAGCGCCGAAGCCGAGACCAAGATCGTGACCGTTCAGGAGATGAACTCCCACTGGATGGGCCTCGACATCGGTCCTGCCACGATCACCCTCTTTACGGAGGTGCTATCGAACGCCAAGACAATCGTCTGGAACGGTCCGATGGGGGTTTTCGAGATCGATGCCTTTGGCAGGGGAACCGAGGCGCTGGCCCATAGCGTGGCAAACTCCTACGCGCTGACCATTGCCGGCGGCGGCGATACCGATGTGGCGATCCGTGAGACGGGGGAGATCGACAAGATCACTTACATCTCCACCGGCGGCGGCGCCTTCCTTGAGCTCCTGGAAGGCAAGGTCCTACCGGCGGTAGCGGCCCTCGACCGTTGCGAAGATGACGATCGGGGCTGATCACAACATCTCCGAGATGCGCAACATCAAACTGATTGTCGAGTATGACGGCGGCGCCTATTGCGGCTGGCAGCGCCAGAGCAACGGTCTTGCCATCCAGCAGGTGATCGAGGAGTGCATCGGCAAGATGACCGGCGAGGATGTTCGTATCAACGGTTCCGGACGCACCGACGCCGGTGTGCACGCCCTCCATCAGGTCGCGAATTTTCATACCTCCTCCCGCCTCGGCGAGCGGAGTCTTCTGCTGGGAATCAACAGCCTCCTGCCGGCGGATATCGTCGTCAGGGAGGTCTGCGAGATCCCCCCCTCGTTTCATGCCTGCTTCGATGCGGTGAGCAAAGTGTATCTCTACCGGATCTGCAACCGTCCGGTCCGTCCCGTCCTGGAGCGGAACCACGCCTGGTTCATCTGGGAGCCGCTCGATCTGGCGAGAATCGAGGAAGCACTCCCGGTATTCATGGGGATGCACGATTTTTCCTCCTTCTGCTCCACCCACACCGACAGCCAAGACCATATACGGACCATCCTCGCAATGACCGTGGAAAGGGATCCTGCCGGCATGGTCCATATCTCCGTGGAAGCCGACGGCTTCCTGCGGTACATGGTCAGAACCATCGTCGGCACGCTGGTCGATTGCGGCCGGGGAAAATGTTCCCGGAAGGAGGTGTCCGAGATCATGGCGGCGAAGGACCGCCGGCGGGCGGGCCCCACGGCGCCGCCGCAGGGACTCTTTCTGATGGACGTGAAATATGAGTGACCATTCTCGTAGGAAGGTCTGTTTTTAGCGTCGGGGAGGTGAAAATTGCCGGGAAGAATTATCGTTCTGCCGGAAACGTTGACCAACCGGATTGCCGCGGGCGAGGTGGTTGATCGACCGGCTTCCATCGTCAAGGAGCTGCTGGAAAATGCGCTGGATGCGGGAGCCACCGAGATCGCCGTGGACCTGGAGAAGGGCGGCTGCGAATCGATTCGCGTCACCGACAACGGAGAGGGGATCGCCCGCGAGGACGTGCCGCTCGCCTTTGCCCGTTATGCGACAAGCAAGATCGGCGCGTTCGAGGATATCTACCGGGTCCATTCGTTCGGTTTCAGGGGCGAGGCGCTTCCCAGCATCGCCTCGATCTCCCGGATCGAAATGGTGACGCGGCAAGCCTCGTCCCCGGCCGGCACACGGGTCATCATCGAAGGGGGAGAGGTGAAGGAACTCACCGACGCAGGCTGTCCCGTCGGGACATCGCTCCTCGTCAGCCGGATCTTCGAGCCGGTGCCGGTCCGCCGGAAATTTCTCAAGCGCGACATGACCGAACAGGGGTATTGTCTCGACGTGATCACCCGACTTGCCCTGATGCAGCCTGCGGTCAAAATACGGGTGTCGGCGGGAGCGAAGCCGATCCTGAATATCCCGGCGGTGCAGGACCCTGCGGAGCGAATCGCCCTCACCCTGGGTCAGGATTTTCGCAGGCAGCTCATCCCCGTGGCGGGTGAAATCTCGGGCGTGCGGCTGGAAGGATTCGCCTCCCGGCCGGAATTCACCCGTTCCAGCGCCGCCCAGATGTATCTTTATGTGAATGGAAGGTTTGTCAAGGATTACCTGCTCAACCATGCGGTGATGACGGCCTACCGTCGTTTGATCGAGGCGCGGCGTTATCCGGCGGTTATCCTGGGTCTGGAGATCGCGCCGGGGGACGTCGATGTGAACGTCCATCCCGCAAAAATGGAGGTCCGCTTCCGGAATCCGCGGGAGATCTATTCGCTTATCGCGGAAACCCTGGGCGGTGCGATCGGGGCGGGACTCACGCCGCAGGCGGGGGTTTCGGCGATGTCGTCGAGCGCCGGGCCGGCGGGGACTGTCTCCCGGATCGAAGAGGCCTTGAGGCGCTACCGGGTTTCCGCCGGGTCTGAAAAGCTGGTCTTCGGAGGTTTATCCAGCCGGAAAAGCGAAGCGCCGGCCCTCCCGCCGCTTCTGCCTCCGGAGTTCGTCAACGAAACGGAACGACCGGATGAACGGGGCCGTTTTTCCGATCTTCTTTATATCGGTCAGACGGCGGGGACGTATCTGATTTTTTCGGGTGATGCGGGGATAACCCTCGTCGATCAGCACGCCGCCCACGAAAGGGTCCTCTTTGAGAAGCTCCGGAGGCAGGCGCAGGGGGAGAAGGCGGTCGGCCAACGCCTGCTCCTCCCTGAGGTGGTGAGCCTCCCTCCCCGCGATTACCACTTTCTGATGGAGTCGCTTCCGATACTCGAGGAGGCGGGCGTGGAAGTGGAACCTTTCGGCGGGGATTCCATCGTAATCAAAGCCATTCCCGCCCTGCTGTCCCACGCGGAAGCGAGGGCGCTGATACTCGACCTGATCGCCGACTGTGCGCAGGCCAGTCGCGATCTCCCCCTGGACGAGAGACGCGAGAAGATTTTCACGTCGCTGGCCTGCAGGGGGGCCGTCAAGGCGAACCGGGATCTGACCGGCCCGGAGGTGACGGGGCTCTGCCGGGACCTGGATGCCATACCCCATGCCCTCACCTGTCCGCACGGAAGGCCGCTTGCCGTTTCCCTCTCGCTCTATGAGCTGGAGAAGATGTTCAAGAGGAGGTAGGGTGGTGTCGATGGCACTCGCCGGCGCACCGAAACCGCGCGTGATCCTTCTGGTCGGGCCGACCGGCGTCGGGAAAACAGGGCTGGCTCTGGAGATAGCCGGGCGCTTTGGGGGCGAGATCGTCGGCGCCGATTCGCTCCAGGTCTATCGGGGAATGGATATCGGCACCGCGAAGCCGACGCCCGGGGAGCGGCAGCGTGTTCCCCATCACCTGATCGATGTGGTCGATCCGGATCAGCCTTTCGACGCCTCCCGGTATCGCGATCTGGCACGCGAAGCCATTGCCCGTCTCGACCGGGAGAAGAAACCGGTCTTCGTGGTCGGCGGTTCCGGCCTCTATATCCGGGCCCTTTTGGGCGGGCTGATCGCGGGGCCGGGCGCGGACGAAGCCCTGCGGGCGACGCTGCGGGAAGAGCTGAGACGGGGGGGGGTCTCTGCGCTTTACGAAAAACTCCGATCGAAAGATGAAAAGGCGGCCGCGCAGGTCAATCCCGGTGACGGCGTCAGGATCATCCGCGCCCTGGAGGTTCTGGAAGCGACGGGGCGGTCCATCGTCGACTACCAGAAGGAGCATCGCTTCGGGGAGCAGCCCTACGAGGCCCTCAAGATCGGTCTCATGCTCGAGCGGGACCGGCTCTTGGAGAATATCGGTATCAGGACGGAACGTATGATCGCGGACGGCTTTGTGGAGGAGGTCCGGAGGCTGCTGGCGATGGGCTACGACCGATCCCTCAAACCGATGCAATCGCTGGGATACCGGCATGTTTGCGCGTATCTCGCCGGGGAGGAGGGGCTGGAAGGAACCGTCCGGATGATCAAGCGCGATACATACCGCTACGCAAAGCGTCAGATGACCTGGTTCGCCGCCGAGCGGGAAATCGTCTGGTTTTCCCCGGCCGATGTCGAGAAAGCGACCGAGCGGATCGGCCGTTTTCTCAATCCGTCGTGATCCCGCTTATAGGCGATGATCATTGCCCATCATACCGCTTTCACCCCGGGTGACGAGGGACCGGTCGCACCGAGCCGACGAGGGAAAACCCTTGACTTCAAAAAGGGATGAATATATGGGAAACACAAAGATGGCGACCCCGTAAAAAGGCTGGGAAGCCGTTAGGAGATAAGAAGGTGATCATCGGCCGAGGCAAATCGAAAAACCCGCTCAGGCTTTTGGCGACGTTGGCTATAGGAGTCCTCGTGATCTCCTGTAATCCGGTGGCGCGGCAGCCTCTGAGCCGGCTCGATACCCCGGAACATCACGCCTTCGCCGGCACCGTTCTGCTCAACCAGGAAAAATTCACCGATGCGGGGCGTGAATTTGAATTCGCCCTGCGACTGGATCCCCATCATTCGAAGGCCCACGCCGGCGCCGGTCTGGTCAAGGCCTACCGCGGAGATTTCGTGGCCGGATTCGAGGCAATCAAGCGCGCGGAAAATGACGCCCGAAGCAAAGAAGAGAGAATCTTTGCCCTGGTCGGAACTATTCGCGTAAGTACGCTGAGCCATGCGGCGTGTCTCAAGATCGGAACCGAATGCAGTCCCGATGACGCCTGGCTTGGACGGTCGAAGGATGCCTTTGACAAGGCCGTCATGATCGATCCCAACGCCGCTTCCGCCTATTTTTTCATGGGCGAGTGCTATTTGGCGGCGCTCCATCTGGAGGCGGCCGGAAGGATGTTTGCTCGGGTCCTCGATCTCGATGCGGAATATGTCCGCGAGGCGGAAAGGCGCGGGAAACTGGTCCGGAAGATCTTGAGGGCGATGCCCGAGACCGCCGCGGGGCGGAAGGCTGCCCTTATCGAACGGCTCACCCGGGCCGATGTGGCGGCCCTATTCGTCGAAGAGATGAAAATCGGCGCGCTCTTTGCGAAACGGATGCCGAATGTCTTCAATGCGGCGTCCGGGGATCCGGGGAAAGCGGGTACGGCCGTCGCCGGGCAGACCGAGGCGAAGGATATCGCCGGTCATCCTCTGGGGGCCTATATCGAGAGGGTTGTCCGACTCGGAATAAGAGGACTCGATGTGTATCCGGACGGGACTTTCAGGCCCGCCGAGCAGGTAGATCGAGCGAGTTACGCGATGATGATCGAAGATATTCTCATCAAGGTCACAGGGGATTCTGCCCTGGCGACTCGGTTTGTCGGCGCTCCTTCTCCCTTTCCCGATCTGCGGGGAGACCATCCCTATTTCAATTCGGCGATGGTGGTCACCTCGCGGGGCATCATGGAGGTGGAGGATTCGGCGACGGGTTCGTTTGCACCGCTCGGTCCGTTGTCGGGCGCTGATGCGCTGCTTGCCATTCGCA
>MICN01000027.1 GCA_001829875.1 Syntrophus sp. GWC2_56_31 | reverse complement strand
CCCATCGGAGGTCTGCTTCTGCGCAGTGGAAAGGGGGGCATGCGCTTTCAGGTACTCGAAGCATTCGCGCCGAACTTCCGGATGCCGGAAGGCGAGTGCGGATATGAGACCCCGGAGGATCTCGGGTCCGGCGGACGCAAGCAGGTTGTTCAGAGGATCATCGGTTTGTTTTTTATGGACCATTTAGATACTCCACTGGTGTTGATTAAAATTGAAGGGAATCAGGAGATCGGTGGCATAGAGGAGGCTTTCGCGCCTGGCCAGATCCGTCAGGGTGGACCGCCCTTCGTGGAGTTCGAGGCGATAGGATGCAAAGCGCTCGGCCGCGCCGGGATCGGCCAGATCGAGCGGTTGTCCGGAGGCGCAGCGGGCGAGAAGCACTCCCGCTTCCTCGAAGGTTTCTCGGATGGCCGTCAGGAAGAGGCCGAGGGCCGTCGCTTCGGGGAGGTCCGGCTCCTGGAGGAGGCGCCGGGCATCCACGGCGCAAAACCCTCCAAGATAGGCGGCAAGACCGGGATCTGCATCGTTCTCATCCAGACCACCACCGGGAAAGACATAGGCCCCTCCCATAAAGTCCTGGCTCCGGTGGCGCCGCATGAGAAACACCTCAAACGGTCTCTCTGTCCGGCCGCGCAACAGGATGACGGTCGCCGCGTCCCGAGGCGCCTGGTCCACCGGTTTTCCACGCTGGTTCCGAGAAAAAAAAGGCTTCGGCTGCAAGGGTTCGTTCTCCAGACCTATTTGGCGGTCTGACCGCCGTCATTGACCAGGAGATGCCCCGTCATATAAGCCGAGGCGTCCGAAGCGAGGAACACCGCAACTCCCTTCATATCGTCCATGCCGCCGATCCCTCTGCTCCCGCCGGTGATGAGAGCGACCTTGCCACTTAGCTTGAACAGGTCATACAGTTTCATGCGGCCTCCTTTGCGGGAGTGTTGATCCATGGAATTGATAAGAATTTTCCTAAGGTTTAAGAATGACTTTGCCGAGCACCCGGCCCTCCTCGAGCAATGCCTGCGCTTTGCCGGCCTCTCCCAAAGGGAGGCGTGCCCAGATCGGCGGCCGGATCGTACCGGCGGCGAACAGGCGGAGAATGTCCTCCGTTGCTTCCCGGCGTTTGGGGCGATCCTGATCAAATGCATGCATCGAAAAGATCCGCATACCCAGACAATCGGATTGCCTTTTGTTCATTGCGCCTAGGACATCGCCACCCGGCGGTCCGTCGAGAAACCCGTACGAGACGAGCAGACCGAACGGTGCAAGGCGCTCGAACTGATCCGCAAAACCTCGACCTCCGATGGAGTCAAGGATCATGTCGACCCCCCGTCCCGCAGTCATCCCTAGAACGCACTCGGTCACATTCTGACTTCGGTAGTTCACCGCACCGTCGGCGCCCAGCGACAGGGCGAAGGCGGCTCGCTCGTCGGTATCGACAATCCCGATCACACGCTTTCCGGCAAGCTTGCCAAGCTGAACCAGGGCAGAGCCAACCCCGCCCGCCGCGGCGGTCGCCAGCAGGGATCTATAACGCATGCCGTTGGTCGCACTGTTCAGCAGGTGCCAGGCGACCTGGTAGTTGGACAGAGCGGCGGCGGCCTCCAGATCAACCCCGTCGGGCAGCGGATAAAGGGCCTCTGCATCCGCGGCGATATACTCGGCATAACAGCCGCCGCGGACGTTTAACTCCCTTGCCGAGACGAAGACCGCCTGGCCGACCTTCAGCGATGTCACGCCTTCACCCAGTTTTTCGACCACGCCGCTCATTTCGATCCCCGGAATGGCCGGCAGGGGCGGCATCCAGGAGTACTCGCCGCGCCGGACCAGGACCTCCGGCATGCCGACGCCGATCGAATGGGACCGAACGAGCACCTGGCCCGGAGCGGGCTTGGGCATGGGCACATCGACATAGCGAAGCACCTCCGGCGGTCCGGGACGTTCCATCAGAATGGCTTTCATCAAGGTGTCTTTCTCCTTATCCTCGGGCGGCAATCGCTGCGATCTCGACGAGGAGTCCTTCGCCCGCCAGGTCCGCTCGAACGGTTGCCCGTGCAGGAAAGTCCTTCTTGAAGAGCGCCGCATACACCTCGTTCATCTCCTTATAGTCGGAGAGGTTCTGAAGATACACGGTTGTAGATACTACATCTTCCAGCGTCATCCCGGCCTCCGCCAGGATCTGCTGGATCTTTTCTATGACGACACGGGTCTGGGCTTTGACATCCCCCGGTCCGATGAGTTTTCCATCGTTGTCCTGGGAAATCTGCCCCGCGACAAACGCGAGATTCCCGACTTGAGTGCCCAGCGAGTATGGGCCACGCGGAATCCACGCCTTGGGTTGTAGAACTTTCTTCGGCATTACCATCCTCCTTTTTGAGGGACTCTTGATTTTCGTCATCGACGCGGGTATGGGGATAATCAGGCGCTCTTGGGTCGCGGGCAGATCGTTGTGTTGGCCATGGTCTCCAATACCGTCACCACCGCGCTGGAGTCTATATGTCCATTCCCCTGGGACTTCACTGCCCGGAGGACTTCACGGGCGGCGCTCACCGTCGGAAGCGACACCCCGTATTTCTCAGCCAGCTTCAGGGCGCCGCTCAGATCCTTGTGCATATTGTTCGTCGAGAAGTGGGGCGGATAGAAATTGTGCTGCATCATCCGGGGTCCGCGGGTCGCCATCGCCCCGGTCTGGGGTCCGGTGCCCGGGAGCGAAGTAATGTCGATGACCACCTGCGGATCGATTCCCGCCTTTGCGGCCAAGACTAGCGACTCGGCAGCCGCCTGAATTGCGACGCCCATAACGAGATTGGCAATCAATTTCAGCGTCGTCCCCTTTCCGTTCTCTCCAACGTACAACACCATGCTGCCGAGCTGCTTCAGGATGGATTCACAGGCCCGAAATGTTTCATGAGGTCCTCCAACCATGATTCCCAGACGCCCCTCGGCGGCGACCTTGGGCCCGCCCGATACGGGGGCATCGAGCATGGCCACGCCTCTAGCCTTGGCGCGCTCAGCGATGGAATAGGATGCCTCGGGTTCGATGCTGCCGGAATCGATGATGATCAAGCCGGGGTGTGCGCCGTCCAGCACTCCCTGAGGGCCGCATATAACGGTCTCCGAGGCGGCGGAATCGGTGACCATGGTGATGACCATATCCGAAGCTTTTGCCGCCTCCTTCGGGGAATCAGCCCACTTCGCCCCCGCCTCGATCAGGGGACCTCCCTTCTCCCGCGTGCGATTCCATACGGTCAAAGGATACCCCGCAGTCATCAGCCTGCGCGACATGACTTGGCCCATCGTTCCCAGGCCAATGAATCCGATTCTCTCCATGTTGCCTCCTTCGAATGATTAGACCTCGACCGCCAAACAGCCCTATATGGAAGGCCGAAGAATGAGTCCGGTTTGATTTGATTAAGGACGACCTTTTTGGGCGGCGTGAGTATATGAAAACGTCGCCGGAGTGTCAAGACAATTAAGCCGCCAATGAAACCGCCGATTCGAGAGAGTAATATGGTCTTGACAAAATCATCCTGTTGGATATACTCCGCCCTGTCGTGATCTTCCGGGATGGCACTGCAAAGTATAGAATAATGGCGTTAAAAGGAAAGAGTGCAGCATGACGATTGACCGGTTGAGCGGAGCGCTTCTGGTCCTATTGGGCGTGTTTGTCGTCTGGGAAAGAAGGGTGTTGCCCCTGGGGAGCTCCCAACATCCCGGTCCGGGATATGCCCCGCTGCTGCTCGCCATTCTGCTGATCATTTTTGGCGCGATACTGATCGCCGGCGGCAAGGGTTCGCCTCCTCTCCGTTCAATCTCCTGGCCCGAGGCGCCTCATGCGGCTGCGATTTTAGCTTGCTGCATCTTCACCACTATACTGATGGAGCGGATCGGTTACCGCCTGACCATTTTCATCATTTTGGGTTTTCTATTCGGCGTCATGGAGCGTATGAAAATATGGCTGGTATTCACTTTGGCCATCGGCTTCTCGCTTGGCTCGTTCTGGCTCTTTGATTCCCTGCTCAGGGTGCCTCTCCCGAGAGGAGGATGGAATTTCTGATGGAGGTCTCTTTTCAAAATCTGATTCTTGGTTTTGCGACGGTCTTGACGCCGACCAATCTCCTCTATGCCCTGCTCGGCTGTCTGATCGGGACGATGGTCGGAGTCCTTCCGGGCGTGGGTCCGCTTGCCGGGATCAGCATGCTCCTCCCGACCACGTTTGGCCTCGACGCCACGTCGGCCATCATCCTCTTGGCCGGCATTTACTATGGCGCCATGTACGGCGGATCGACCACCTCGATCCTGATGCGCATTCCGGGAGAAGCGGCTTCGGTCATGACCTGCATCGACGGGTATGCCATGGCCCGGAAGGGGCGTGCGGGTCCGGCCCTGGCTATTGCCGCCATCGGTTCCTACGCTGCCGGTACGCTCAGCGTGGTCGGACTCATGTTCCTGGCCCCCCCGCTGGCCAGATTTGCGCTCGGATTCGGTCCGCCCGAGTACTGCAGCCTGCTTGTCTGCGGGCTCGTCGTCCTCAGCTACATGACGGGCGGGTCCATCGTTAAAAACCTGAGCATGATCACCCTCGGCCTCATGATCGGGATAATCGGGATCGACCAGATGTCCGGTTACTTCAGGTTTTCCTATGGACTCGTCTCGCTGGGAGACGGGGTCGGGGTGGTCCCGGTTGCGGTAGGCCTTTTCGGCATCTCGGAAATTCTGGCTACGGCCGGCAGTCCGGACCGGCGGGAAGTGATAAACCCCCGCTTTCGCGATCTCCTTCCCTCAAAGCAGGAACTGAAGGACTCCATCGGGCCGATCGGCCGGGGAACGGTCCTGGGATTTCTGATCGGAATCATTCCGGGATCGGCGCACATCATCTCTACATTTGTCTCTTACGCCCTGGAGAGGAGGATGTCCAAACATCCGGAACGTTTCGGTGAAGGTGCGATCGAAGGCGTGGCCGGTCCGGAATCGGCCAACAATGCGGCCAGTACAGGGGCTCTGGTGCCTCTGCTGGCGTTGGGAGTCCCGACGGGCCCCATCCCCGCCGTTCTGCTCGCTGCGCTCATCGTGCACGGGATCAACCCCGGTCCGCTGTTCATCAAGGAACAGCCTGTGGTTTTCTGGGGTCTCATCGCAAGCATGTACCTCGGCAATCTGGTGCTCCTGCTCCTCAATCTTCCGCTGGTGAGCATTTTTGTCAATCTCCTGCGCGTTCCTTACCGGATCCTTTACCCGGCCATTCTGATGTTCTGCGTGGTGGGCGTCTATGCGGTGAATTCCAGCATGGTGGATGTGGGAATCATGAGCGTGATGGGCATTCTGGGATACCTTCTGCGAAAAATGGATTTTGAAACGGCGCCGCTGGTCCTCGGCGTGGTACTGGAACCCATCATCGAATACAGTTTCCGACAGGCCCTGGCCATGTCCGACGGCGCGTATTCGATTTTTGTCCTGCGGCCGATTTCGGCTTTCTTTCTGGTGGTCGCGCTGGTGATGATCCTACTGGGCTTGAAACCCCTGATCAAAAAGACGAAGGATTGGCGTGAACGGTTGACGGAAGCGGAAAGAGGCGCTTGATGTCCCTTAATGAAGTGACTTACATGCAAAGGAGGAGGAAATGATGAGATCAAGGAGAGTTCTTCTAGCAGTGATGGCGATGATGTGCGTTGGAACCATCGGTCTGTTTGCGGGTGCGTCTCAGGCCGCCGATTCCTACCCCAGTCGGTCCATTCAGATTATCGTTCCGTTCCCCCCGGGTGGCGTGGCCGACCTGGTGGGCCGTCCTTTTGCGGCGGCCCTGGAGAAACTACTCAATCAGCCGGTGGTCATCGTCAACAAAACCGGCGCCGGAGGGGCCGTGGGTCATCAGGCGCAGGCCGTGGCAAAGCCGGATGGATATACGCTGATGGTGGCCCTTTCGAGCATTTCGTTCATGCCGGAGGTCGATAGTATGTTTGGACGGCCTCTTGCGTACAAGTTGAAGGATTTCGCGCCGATTGCGCTCTTGTCCTCCGATCCCACTATTCTGGTGGTCAAGGCCAGCTCCCCCTGGAAGACGCTTGCGGATTTTGTGGCGGATGCCAAGAAACGGCCCGGCGAGATCAAGTACAGCTCTTCCGGTGTTTACGGAACCTTGCACGTGGCGACGGAGATGTTTGCCTATGATGCGGGCATCAAACTGCGCCACATCCCCACGGGCGGAGGCGGGCCGGCCCTGAATGCGCTCCTGGGCGGCCATGTGGATGCTACAGCCGCAGGCCCGAATGTGTGCATTCCTCAGATGAAAGCCGGCGCTATAAGGGCTCTGGCGAGTTGGGGGGACAAGCGACTGGCCTCTCTGCCGAATGTTCCGACATTCAAAGAACTCGGTTACAAAAATACGGAATTTTACATCTGGTCGGGGTTCTTTGCCCCGGCAGCTACGCCGCAACCGATTCTAAAAGTGTTGCGCGAGGCTACGGCCAAAGCCGTTCAAACACCGGAGTTCAAAGGGGCGATGGATAAAATGGCAACGCCGATTGCCTATTTGGATGCCCCGGAATTTCAGAAATTCTGGGATAACGACGCCGCACGGTCGTTCAAGGCTATCCGTAATATCGGCAAGGTGCAGTAAAGAAGGGGTATGTCAAGCGCCCCGCGGAAAAACGCGGGGCGCCCTTTTACACACATTATCGGCAGGGGAGGAAAATGTTCAAAAGTATAGTATTTCAAACGCCGACCATCTATTTCGGCATCGACACGATCAAAGCGATCGGGCAGGAAGCGAAGAAATTAGGCGCAGGCAG
Organism: Syntrophus sp. GWC2_56_31; assembly: GCA_001829875.1. GTDB lineage: Bacteria > Desulfobacterota > Syntrophia > Syntrophales > UBA5619 > JAKAFS01. The sequence goes on along the minus strand of MICN01000027.1, from coordinate 3,406 downwards.
GGTGTTTCTGATTACGGGTCCGCAGGTCAAAAAGGCGGGGGTTCTTGAAAAGGCGCTGTCCTATTTGCAGGCCGAATCGATCGAGGTCGAGGTGAATATCCAGGAGCGCGACACCCCCGAACCGGCTACCGATCGCGTTGAAGAAGCCGCAGCGATCGCGAAGAAGGGGAATTTCGATGTGATCATCGGCCTCGGGGGCGGGAGCATCCTGGATGTGGCCAAGATGGTCTCGGCGCTGATGACCAACCCCGGGAAGACGGAAGACTATTTCGGCAGGGAGAAGGTTCCCAGGCGGGGCAAGCCGACGATCATCGTACCGACGACTTCCGGAACGGGAGCCGAAGTGACCAAGCACGCCGTATTTCTGGACCGGACGAACAATGTCAAAAAAGTGGTCGCCTCCGGCAGTCTTCTTCCGAATGTGGCTATCGTCGACCCTATGATGACCCTCACTTGCCCCCCTCCGGTGACCGCCAGCGCCGGCATCGATGCGTATATTCACGCTGCGGAGGCGTTTCTTTCCAAGAATGCCAACGCGATCACCGATACCCTGGCGCTGGAATCGATTTCGATCATCACGCGGTGGCTGGGGCCGGCTTTTGCGGACGGGCAGGATATGGAAGCCCGCTATCAGATGTCCCTGGGGAGCCTGATGGCGGGGATAGTTCTCAACAATTCCGGCACCAGCCTGGTCCATGCGATGGCGTATCCGGTGGGCGGGGAATATCATACCCCGCACGGGGTGACTTTGAGTGCCCTGCTTGTTGCCTGCTTCGATTATATCGCTGTGGTTAAAGCGGAAAAGATGGCCCTCCTGGCGCAGGCGATGGGCGAGCCGATCGACTCGCTGGCCTCGCGGGAAATCGTCGACCGTCTTTTAAACGCCATCCGTCATATGATCAAGAGCGTCGACCTTCCGGCTTCGCTTAATGACCTCGGGATCAAGCGCGAGACAACGAATGTTCACCAGTGGGCCGTGGAAGCCCACAAGGAGCAACGGCTCCTCTCCCGCTCCCCCCGAATCCTCTCCGTTGAAGATATCGAGAAGATCTATGAAAAAGCGTTTGTATAGCTGATTTGAAAAGATGAATGGAGGAAAAGAACATGGCCAAGAAGAAGCTTTCACGTATCGATATTCAGCAGGCGAAAGAGAGAAAGGAGCGGCTGCCCTGGGTGACGGCCTACGATTACTGGACTGCAAGATTTGCCGAAGAGGCGGGGATGGACATGATTCTCGTCGGGGATTCCCTCGGGATGTGCATCTACGGCTACGAAGGGACGATGCCGGTGACGATGGATCAGTGCATATACATCAGCGAGGCGGTCCGGCGCGGCGCCCCGAACACCTTCATCATCGGCGACATGCCCTTTCTCTCCTACCAGGTGAGCGTGGAGGAGGCGGTGCGGAATGCCGGCCGCTTCTTCAAGGAGGCCCGTGTGGACGCGATCAAACTCGAGGGCGGACGACGCATGATCGCCCAGATCCAGGCGATCGTGGACGGAGGGATGCTGGTGATGGGCCACATCGGGCTTACCCCGCAGAGCTCCGGGCAGCTCGGCGGCTTCAAGGCGCAGGGGCGGACGGCGGAAACGGCGATGGAGCTGATCGAAGATGCGAGGGCGATCCAAAAGGCAGGGGCCTTCTCGCTCCTCGTCGAGGCGGTACCGCCGGAGGTCTGCCGGATCATGCGCGACGATCTGAAGATCCCCGTCTACGGTATCGGTGCGGGGGTCGAAGCCGACGGACAGGTGATGATCTGCAGCGACATCTTGGGGATCTTCCAGGCCTTCACGCCGAAATTTGTCAGGAAATACGACAATCTCGGGGAAAGGACGCTCAAGGTCTTCACCCAGTACGCAAACGAGGTCCGAAGCGGCGAGTTCCCGGCGGAGGAACACACCTACAAGATGGTGGAAGGGGAGCTTGCCAAATTGGAGAAACTCCTTTAACCATCCCGTCTCCTCGGTCTGGAAATAGCGACCCACGCCCCGCCTGGGCGGTTTATCAAGGAGTAACTTTTACATTTACTCAGAAGGGCTGTAATGCACTCGACGTCTGCAAGGGGGAAAAAATGGAATGGCCCCGGAAAATCGTTTCCCTGCTGAAGGCCAATGATATCTGTTCAATATCATTTGTACCGGATTCCGTTATCGGTCGGATTCTGAAGGCGGCTGAAAAGGATCCGGTTTTTCATTTCACGACTCTGGCCCGGGAAGAGGAAGGCATCGGCATCATCACCGGGGAATATTTTGGGGGCCGATACGGCGTCCTGATGATGCAGAGCGCCGGACTGGGCAACTGCATCAATGCGCTTGCGTCGCTCGCGATTCCCTACCAGATTCCGTTTCTGATGCTGATCAGCCAGCGGGGCGAGCTGGGGGAGTTCAACGCCTGCCACGTGGTCATGGGGAAAGCCCTTCGCCGCATCCTGGAGGCGCTGGGGATCCAGCACTATACCGTGAATCGTGAAGACGAACTGGAAACCATTCTGGGCGGCGCAATTAAAACGGCTTACACCTCCGAGCAGCCGGTCGCAGTGATTTTAACCGCCGCTCTGGTGGGATGGAAGGATGAAAAATGATCAACAGACTCGAAGCCACCCGATACCTGGTCGAGCAGCTTTCGGATGAGCCGATAATCGCGTCCTGCGGCAATCCAAAATTCGACCTGTTCACCGCCGCCGAAAAGCGGAAGGCCAATTTTTACATGTGGAACTCCATGGGAATGGCATCCTCGATCGGCCTTGGTCTGGCCATGGCTCGTCCGGACAAGAAGGTGATCGTGCTGGACGGCGACGGGGCTATTTTGATGAATTTGAATTCCTTGACCACCGAGGCCAACAAAGCGCCTGCCAATCTCGTTCACATCATATGGGACAATGCGCAGTATCAAATTACCGGCGGGCAGCCGACCCATACCGACGGGAAGGCTGATATTGAAGCGATTGCCAGGGGCGCCGGCTTCAAGCAGGCCTTGACGGTAAAGATGTTTGCCGCCTTTAAGAAGGCCCTTTCCCATATCCTCGTTCAACCCGGCCCCTGGATCCTGGTGGTCAAGACCGATTCATCCGACGCGCCCGGGCGCCCGCCCAAAAGCCCGGTGCTCATCAGGAACCGGTTTATGGAAACGCTGCGGGGGGCTTGATAAAAAGTTTTTTCAACTGCTCTATAGCAGCAATTACCGGCAGCGGGGTAAAGCGGGGATGAAAAGAGCCTGGCAAATCACCTGTATCGCCTTTGTCGTCTTATCAGTTTTTACGATCGTATTGTCTTTCGAGTACCCCTATAAGGACAGGCTTGGTCCCGGACCTGCCTTCTTCCCCATCTGGTTGGGTGAGGAATTCGTCAAGTACAGAATATCCGGTCAAACAGGGAAATTTTGGAAAATCCTGACCCCATATTCTGC
>MICN01000026.1 GCA_001829875.1 Syntrophus sp. GWC2_56_31 | reverse complement strand
TACTCAGGACATGGCCGTCGATGGCCTTGATTATCGCGGGGTTCTGTATGAAATCGTCCGGGAAATCACACTTAATACGAAACACGATCATTCTAATCATACTGCTGATGATCTTCTGGCTGCTTTTGAGCGGTCATTACGATCTGATGCATCTCTCCTTCGGCGTCTTTTCCGTCATCCTGGTCATGATCATCAATTACCCCCTCAGAAGGCGCCTTTTTGCAATAGAGAAGGAACGCTCGGCCACCCTGAGCTTCAGCCGTCTCCAGAGACTCTCCTTTTATATTCCCTGGTTGCTCTGGCAGATTGTCGTTTCGAGCGTGCAGGTGGCGCATGTCGTCTTGAACCCCAGGTGTCCGATTGATCCGGCGCTGCTGCGGTTCAAGACCAAGCTCAGAAATGTGAGCTCAAAGGTGATCCTGGGAAATTCTATTACCCTCACTCCGGGAACGATCACACTGGAGATCGAGGAGGACGAGTTTCTGGTTCATGCCCTGATGGACATCTCTTCCACGGGAATTATCGACGGAACCTTGCCGGGACAGGTTGCCAAACTCTACGAGAGGGAGCCGGGGCAGGTGATATACGATGTTGAAATCATTAAAACCGCGGCCGGATTGTGATGGATCAGTTTTTTATCTATTACTCGGTAGTGTTGACCGTCATCATCTTCATCCCGCTCTATCGGGTTGTCAGGGGTCCCACGATCTTTGACCGGATGCTGGGTGCGGGGGCAATCGGCACCAAAACGATGGTGCTGATCCTCTCCATCGGCTTTGCCTATAAAAGATTTGATATGTTTGTCGATATTATGCTGGCCTATGCCATTCTCAATTTTATCGGCATCATCGCCATCGCCAAATTTTTAGGAACGGAAAAATCGAAGGGATGATCACGGATATTCTGGGCATAGCGTCCGCCATCGCCGGCGCTTTTTTCCTGCTCACAGGCGGCATCGGATTGATACGGTTTCCGGACTTTTATTCCCGGAATCATGCCACAGGGAAGAGCGACACGCTGGGCATCATGCTGGTGATATTCGGACTCATGCTGATCGAGGGCTTCACGCTCAACAGCGCCAAGCTGCTCTTTGCACTTATCTTTGTTTTTCTCACGAATCCCGCCGGCACCCATGCGCTTGTCAACGCGGCGCTGCACAGCGGGCTCAAGCCCTGGTTCAGAAAAGACAAGCGAAAGGGAGAGGGGTCATGTACTGGGAAATAGAAATAGCCCTCTTTGTTTTCCTGATCATTACCGCCGTTCTTTCGCTTTACATCAAAGACCTTCTTACGGCAGTCGTGACCCTCAACGCCTTCAGTTTCATATCCGCACTGATATATATCGTCATGGGCGCAATCGACGTAGGTTTCACCGAAGCGGTGGTCGGCGCGGGCGTGACGGGCATCTTTTTTGTGGTCTTGATTTTTCAGACCTACAGGAGGAGCATCGATTGAAGATAATCAACTGGCTTCTGCTGATCTCTTTCGGGGCCTTGCTGGTCTACGCCTCCTTCGGGCTGCCCAATCGCGGCGACGCCGATGCCGTCATGCACCGGGAGAAAAGCCCGGCCGGATCCCAGGGGGCTTCTTCATATTATATCCGGAACGCCTACAAGGATGCCAACACGCCGAATATGGTCACGGTCATTCTGGCGGATTACCGTGGTTACGACACCCTGGGTGAAGAAACGGTGATCCTGACGGCGGGGCTTATCTGTTTCCTTATATTGCGGAGAAAGAAAAAAAACAGCGATGATCCGATATAAAAGCAACCTTATCATATTGATGGTCAGCCGCGTGGTTTCCCCTTTTATCATGCTCTTTGCCCTCTATGTCATCTTTCACGGGCATTACAGCGCCGGCGGCGGGTTCCAGGGCGGCACCATCATGGCGGCTTCCCTGCTTTTGATGCGGCTTGCCGCCGGCAGAGAAATCGCGCAACTGCAGTTCAGGACCATCCTGGGCACGCCGCTGGGTTCCATCGGCGTGCTCATTTATTTCGGCACCGGATTTATGGCCATGCTCGCAGGGGGGGAGTTCTTAAACTACGGTTTTCTCCCCTTTGCCGGTTTCCAGGCCGCAGAACTGCGCTCCCTCGGCATCTTGATGGTGGAGATCGGCGTCGGGCTGGCCGTCATGGCCATTCTGGTCGCCATTTACGACGATCTGCTGGAAGGATACCCCCATGACTGACTTTATCCTGGGGCATTATGCCTATTGGGCTATCATTTTTCTTCTTGTCCTGGGCCTTTATGGAATGGTCTTTAAGAAAAATCTGGCGAAGAAATTGATCGGCATGACCATTTTCCAGGTGGCCATTATCATGTTCTACGTGGCCAGTGCCGTAAAGTGGGCGGCTACGGTTCCCGTTTTGGATCCGGCGATCGGGGCGGTCGATGCCGCAAAGTACATCAGCCCGTTGCAGCACTGCCTGATGCTCACGGCGATCGTGGTGGGGGTGGCGACGAGCGGTGTGGCCTTCTCCCTGGTCATTTCCATCTACCGGCGGTATAAGACACTGGATGAATCGATACTCTTGGAGCGGATGAAATCATCGTGATCATGCAGAACTCGCCGGCGCTGGTCCCTTTACTGCTGCTGGCCGCCGCAATCTCCATCCCTGTTTTGGCAATCAAGAAGACTGGCGTAGCCTATCTTGCGGCTCTGGCGGCCTCTTTGGGTTCCGTGGTGATTTCCGCCTACAACGCTCTGCGCGTATGGGAAAGCGGTCCGCTGACCTATCATTTCGGCGGCTGGAATCCCCCGATCGGGATCGAATACGTTCTGGACCCCCTCTCCGTATTTGTCGCTCTGGTCGTGAACGTCGTCGCTTTTATCGTCCTGTGTCATGCGGGCGGCCTGAAGGAAAGGGAGATTCCCGGAAAATCCGTCCCCTATTACGCACTCGTGTTGCTCCTTCTGTGCGGCGCCAACGGGATGATATTGACCGGCGATCTTTTCAACCTCTATGTGTTTTTGGAAATATTTTCCCTGGCCTGCTACGGGCTGATCGGCATCGGCGAAAAGCAGGCGCCGATCGCCTCTTTCCGCTATCTGATCATGGGAACGGTGGGGGCGTCATTTTATCTGCTGGGGCTGGGTTTTATCTATATCGTCACCGGTTCCCTCAATATGGCGGATGTAAGAAACATACTCCCGCACGTCTACGGAAATCCCGCCGTGACGACGGGTCTGGCCCTGATCGTCATCGGCATGGGAATCAAGATGGCGATCTTTCCCCTGCACGGCTGGCTGCCCGATGCCTATACCTACGCCCCTTCCACCAGCTCGGCGCTCATTGCCCCCATCGGCACGAAGGTTGCCGCCTATGTGATTCTTCGCGTCCTGTTCTTTGTCTTCGACGTGAAATTCGTCAGCCAAACCTTGCCGGTGACCGACCTGATCGGCTGGCTTGCCGCCATAGGGATCCTCTTCGGATCGGTGATGGCGATGGCCCAGAACGAGATGAAAAGGATGTTGGCATACAGCAGTATAGCCCAGATCGGCTATATCGGACTGGGGATCGGGTTGGCGAACCCCCTCGGTTTCATCGGCGCGGTTCTCCATATTTTGAATCATGCCTTCATGAAGGGAGCCCTGTTTCTGGTTGCGGCGAACCTGAGGAAAAACGCCGGCCATTCGGACATCTCGAAACTGGATGCGTCCTATAGAAAAAAACTGCCCTGGAGCATGGCCGCCTTTACCCTGGCGGCCCTTTCGATGATCGGACTTCCCCCGACGGCCGGTTTTTTCAGCAAATGGTATCTCGCCCTGGGGGCGATCGATAAGGGGAACTGGGTGTTTCTGGGGGTCATTCTCCTTAGCAGCCTTTTGAACGCCGTCTATTTCTTCCGAATACTGGAAAAGGTGTATCTTGGAACGCCTTCGGCACAGGGTGCGGAAGGAGCGCCTTCACCGAAATCGAACAAGGGGGAGGGTTTCGTTGCGGGCGAGGAGGAATACGCCCTCATGATCCCTGCCGTTGTCCTCTCCTTCTCCCTGCTGCTGCTCGGGTTACTGAACGCAAATATCGTGAAAGGAGTGATTCAACGGATCATCCCGTTGGGAATGTAACAGGCGCCAGACAATGACCAATCCCGAAATCTACAGATCCTTGATGCCCTTCTATGCGGTGATGGTCTCGCTCATCGCGGCGCCTCTGATCCTGATGAGCTCCCGGCAGGCCAACCTGCGGGAATTCTGGACGCTGGCTGCAAGTCTCGTCAAATTTGCCGTCGTTTTCCTCCTTCTGCCCGGCGCCCTGGCCGGGCGCATCGCCGAGTTCATCTTCTGGGAGATATCGCCGGGTATCGCCCTGTCTTTGAAAGCCGATACACTGGGTGTGTTTTTTGCCCTGATCGCCTCCGGCTTGTGGATTTTGACCTCCTTCTACTCGATCGGCTACGTGCGGGGGCTTAATGAGCATAAGCAGACCCGCTACTTCGCCTCTTTTGCCGTCTGCCTGTCCGCCACGATGGGGATTGCCTTTGCCGCCAACCTGCTGACCTTTGTCTTTTTCTATGAAATACTGACCATCGCCACCTACCCGCTGGTGATTCACAAGGAGACGAAAGTCGCCATCGCTGCGGGCAGAAAGTATCTGATCTATACCCTGACGGCGGGCGTCCTGCTGATCGCCGCCACGGCCTGGACGTACAGGATAACCGGCGCCCTGGACTTCCGGGCGGGCGGTCTGTTCGGCAACACCTCCCTCTCCCCCTCGATCATGATGGTATTGTTTCTCCTGTTTCTGGGCGGCGTCGGGGTCAAGGCTGCCGTCATGCCGCTGCACAGCTGGCTTCCCGCCGCCATGGCGGCCCCCACTCCCGTAAGCGCCCTGTTGCACGCGGTGGCGGTGGTCAAATCGGGCGTCTTCGGGGTTGTACGGGTCGTCGGGTTCGTCTTCGGGCCGGAGTTGATGCGTCAATTCGGGCTGAATACGCTATTGGCCATTTTTGCCGGCGCCACCATCATCCTGGCTTCCCTGCTTGCGTTTCGGCAGGACAATCTCAAACACAGACTGGCCTATTCCACGGTGGGACACCTTTCCTATATCGTCCTGGGAGCGGCACTGCTGTCTCCCGCCTCGCTCATCGGCGGTTTGTTGCATATCGCCAATCACGCCACGATGAAGATCACCCTGTTTTTCTGCGCCGGCGCCCTCTATGTAAAACACCACAAGGAAAAGATCAGCGAGCTGGACGGCATCGGCAGGGCGATGCCCTGGACGATGGGGGCATTCACCGTGGGCGCCATCGGTCTGGCGGGAGTGCCGCCCATCAATGGATTCGTCAGCAAGTGGCAGCTTGGCCTGGGCGCACTTCAGGCCGGCGAAATCCTGCCGCTGGCGATCCTGGTGCTGAGCGGCCTGCTCAACGCGGGCTATTTTGCCCCGATCGTTTATCGGGCGTTTCTCAAGAAACCCGCCGTTCCGTACGAACGCGGGGAGGCGCCCCCCGCGATGGTGATTCCCATTGTGGTTACGGCCCTGCTCTCCCTGCTGTTGGGACTGAATCCCGACCTGTTTTTTCACTTTTATCGCCTGGCCGTCATGGTCAGCGGCAGCATATTGGGAGGAGGCCCATGAACGTATCGCGCTGGATTCTACTGGGGATAGCCGCGACGGCCTCGCTGGTGGGCGAGTTTCTTATGCCCCACGACCCCGCCCACGATGCGTGGTGGAATAGCATCCCCGCTTTCTTTGCCTTTTACGGCTTTATCGGCTGCCTGTTGATTATCGTCTTTGCCAAATCGCTGGGGAAACTCTTTTTGCGGAAAAGGGAGAATTACTACGATGCCGATTGACGCAACGTTTCCTCCGGCCCTGATCTTGCTTGCGGGCGCCCTTTTACTGCCCCTTCTGCCCCGCGGTTTCCGGTCGCCCTTTGCGCTGCTCGTTCCCCTGATCGCCCTGGGCCTTGTCTGGCTTGCGCCTTCCGAGGGTCAGGTTACACTAAGGTTGATGGATTATCAGCTCGTCGTATACAAAGTCGATCGTCTGAGCCGGGTGTTCGGGATCATATTCGCCCTTATCACCGCGATCGGCGGCCTTTTTGCCTTTCACGTCAGGGAGTCTGCGAAACAGGTGGCGGCCCTTCTTTACGCTGCGGGCGCCCTGGGGGTGACCTTTGCCGGCGACTACATCACCCTGTTTGTCTTTTGGGAGCTGATGAGCCTGCCTTCCACCTATCTGATATGGGCCAGGGGCACCCGGGAATCCGAAAAGGCGGGGATGCGCTACCTGATGTTTCATGTCTTCGGCGGAGGTTTGCTGTTTGCGGGCATCCTGGCGCATGTCTCCGAAGTGCGAAGCATCCTGGTAGAGCCGCTCGCCGCCGGCAACGCCATTTCGTCGTGGCTGATCCTGGCGGGCGTCTGTCTCAATGCCGCGGTGGTTCCCCTGCACGCCTGGCTTTCCGACGCCTATCCCAAGGCGACGGTGACGGGGGCCGTGTTCATGAGCGCCCTGACCACCAAGACCGCCGTTTATGTCCTGCTCCGGGTCTTCCCGGGGTGGGAAATCCTGATCACCCTGGGCGTCCTGATGGCCCTCTACGGAGTGGTTTTTGCCGTGCTGGCCAACGACATCAGGGAGATATGCGCTTATCACATCATCAGCCAGGTGGGTTACATGGTGACCGGGGCCGGCATCGGCACGGAAATGGCGGTCAACGGCGCCACGGCCCACGCCTTCAGTCACATCCTCTACAAGGCGCTCCTTTTCATGGGCGCCGGCACGGTGCTTCACACCACGGGGAAAAGTAAACTAACCGAGCTCGGGGGACTGGGAAAAAGGCAGCCCGTTATTTTGTGGCTCTACATGATCGGCGCCTTCTCCATTTCGGGGTTCCCGCTTTTCAACGGCTTTGTGAGCAAGTCCATGGTGATCGCCGCCGCGGGCGCTGCGCATTACGACATCGCCATGCTGCTTTTATTGCTGGCTTCCGTAGGCACTTTTCTTTCCCTGGGCCTGAAACTGCCCTACGGCACCTGGTTCGGAGAGGACCGCGTGCTGTCTCCTGATACGCCGCCTCGGAACATGATTCTTGCCATGGCGGCAGCCGCTTTTTTCTGCCTGCTGCACGGCATCATGCCGGGGCTGTTATACGATATGCTGCCCTACAAGGTGAACTTTGCCCCCTACACGCTGCCCCACCTGGTGGAGGCTTCGCAAATCCTGATCTTCACCTTTGTCGCCTTTTGGATGTACCGGTCGAAAGTGGCGGGCGAAGCCGGCATTACCCTCGATGTGGACTGGTTTTACCGGAGACCCGCCGAATGGGCGCGGCGTATTTTTTTAGAAGACCTGGAGCGTGCTTTCGACAAAGTAGAGTCGATGGCGATCGATGCGGTGCGAAAGCTGGTCCTGTTCGGAAATAACCCGATGGCGCTGTTTTCCCGTTCGGCCGGCGATAAGGGCTTCAGCCCGGACGCGTACCGGCCGAACCTGCAGATGTTGATCATACTGGCGTTATTTAGTTTCATCGTGTTGAGCGTCTGTGGATTTTTTTTGTCTTGATGTAATAAATGTCGCTCTCGTAATAAGTCCCAAAAACCCTCCCCCTCGACAGGGGGTCAGGGTGGGGGTGGTAAGCGATGACCGGCGGTCATAAATAGCCCTTGACTGCCAGCGAGATTCATGTTACCCGCACACATCGGCGGACTGGGATATGGACCGAATATCACTGATGTTCTTGGCTTTCATCTAAAGAATCGGAAATAGGGGTAAAGCGGTGCTGAAAGAGAGCGATAAAGTCGGGGCGGTCATGGTGGTGGGATCGGGAATCGCGGGCATTCAGGCCTCGCTCGATCTTGCCAATTCCGGGATGAAGGTCTTTCTCGTGGAGCGGGGGATCAGCATCGGCGGCGTCATGGCCCAGTTGGACAAGACCTTTCCCACGAACGACTGTTCCGCCTGCATACTCTCCCCAAAACTGGTCGAGGTCGGACGGCATCCCAATGTCGAGATCATGACCGGGCGCACCGTGGAGGCCGTCGAGGGCGAGGCGGGCCGGTTCCGGGTCCGCATGACAAAAGCCCCCCGGTTCGTCAACCTCGACAAGTGCACCGGGTGCGGGGACTGCGCGAATGTCTGCCCCGTTTCCGTCCCCTCCGACTTCAACGAATCGCTCAATACCCGCAAGGCCGTTTACCGCCACTTTCCCCAGGCCATACCCTCCGGTTTCGCGATCGACAAGTTGGGGACCTCCCCCTGCAAGGCGGCCTGCCCCACCCACATCAGCGTCCAGGGATACGTGGCCCTCATCGCCGCGGGCAAGTTCAAGGAAGCACTGAAACTCATCAAGAGAGACAACCCTTTTCCGATTGTCTGCGGACGCGTCTGCAACCACCCCTGCGAGGAGGCCTGTAAGAGGGGAGAGGTGGACGAGCCGATCGACATCATGCACCTCAAGCGCTTCGTGGCCGACCTCGATCTCAAGGACGAGACACGCTTCGTCCCTGCGGTCAAGGAAAAGAAAGGGAAAAAGGTCGCCGTTATCGGCGCCGGTCCAGCCGGACTGACCGCGGCATACTATCTGGCGATCGAAGGCTACGATATCGATGTCTTCGAATCCCTGCCCGTGGCCGGAGGCTGGCTCGCCGTCGGCATCCCCGAATACCGGCTTCCCAAGGATGTTCTTCGGGCCGAGATCAAGGTGATCGAGGAGATCGGTGTCAAGATTCACCTGAATACCGCTATCGGCAAAGACATCCCCTTCGAGAAACTCCGGCAGGACTATGCCGCCGTCTTCATCGGCTGCGGAACGGTCCTCTCCAGCAGGCTCGACGTTCCGGGCGAGGATCTCGCTGGGGTAGTCCACGGCGTCGATTACCTCCGACGGATCAACCTCGGCGAGAAGGTGTTCCTCGGCGAGAAGGTGGCCGTCATCGGCGGCGGCAACGTGGCGATGGACGCCGTCCGGACGGCCGTGCGGACCGGCTCGAAAGATGTGTTTATTCTCTACCGCCGCTCCCGGGCAGAGATGCCCGCGTCCGCCGAGGAGATCGAGGAGGCGATCGAGGAAGGGATCAAGATGGAATTTCTCGTGGCGCCGGTCCGCATCCTGGGTGAGGGCGGGAAGGTCACGGGGATCGAGTGCCTCAGGATGGAACTCGGCGAACCCGATGCCAGCGGACGCCGTCGTCCCGTCCCAGTAAAAGGATCCGAATTCACCATCCCCCTGGACGCCGTCGTGCCGGCGATCGGCCAGGCGGCCGATCTGGCCTTCGTGCCGCAGTCAAGCGGGATCGCCGTCAACAAGTGGAACACCTTCGACGTGGATCCCGTGACGTTTGCGACAAGCGCCCCCGGGGTGTTCGCCGGCGGCGACAACGTGACCGGTCCGGCGACCGTCGTCAAGGCCGTCTACGCCGGGAAGGAGGCCGCGGTTTCGATCGACCGTTTCCTGAAGGGCGAGGATGTCGCGGCGGGCAGGGCGAAGGACTGGAAGAAAGATCTCGCCGACAAGGCCGACGTCTCGATGCTGGCCAAAGTCCCCCGGGTGAAGTACCCCCTGCTGGGGTCGGAAGAGCGGAAAAACCACTTCCGGGAGGTGGGGCTCGGACTGTCGGAAGAGGAAGCCCTCCGGGAAGCGAACCGCTGCCTTTCGTGCGGCATCTGCTCCGAGTGCTACCAGTGCGTCGAGGCCTGCCTGGCGGGGGCGATCGACCACGAAATGACCCTCGCCGGGGAGACGATCGAGGTCGGCGCCATCATCGCCGCGCCGGGCTTCGAGGTGTTCGATCCCCGCCTCCGGGGCGAATACGGTTACGGCTTCTACCAGAACGTCGTGACGAGCATCCAGTTCGAAAGGATCCTCTCCGCGTCGGGTCCCTATGTCGGCCACGTCCAGCGGATCTCCGACGGAAAGGAGCCGAAGAAGATCGCCTTCATCCAGTGCGTGGGCTCGCGCGATACCTCCTGCGACAACAGTTGGTGCTCGTCGGTCTGCTGCATGTATGCGACAAAGGAGGCGATCATCGCCAAGGAACACGCCAAGTCGCTGGAACCGACGATATTCTACATGGACATCCGGGCCCACGGCAAGGACTTTGACCGCTTCGTCAACCGGGCCAAAGAGGAGTATGGCGTCCGCTACATCCGCTCCATGCCTTCGACCGTCAAGGAACTCCAGCAGACGAAAAACCTCCTTCTCAAGTACGTCCGGGAGGACGGGAGCCTTATCGAGGAAGAGTTCGACATGGTCGTCCTGTCGGTTGGCCTGACGCCTCCGAAGGAAGCGGCTCTTCTGGCGACGAACCTGGGCATCGAGCTCGAGGAACACGGCTTCTGCAAGACGCTCAGGGAAAACCCCGTCCGGACCTCCCGGGAAGGGGTCTTTGTCTGCGGCGCCTTCGGCGGTCCGAAGGACATCCCCGAGACGGTCATGGAGGCGAGCGGCGCCGCCGCCTGCGCGGAGGGCATCCTTGCCTCCCGCCGGGGCACACTGACCACGGCAGAAGAACTCCCCATGGAGAGCGACCTCCGGGGAGTCGGCCCGCGGACGGGGGTCTTCGTCTGCCACTGCGGCATCAACATCGGCGGCGTCGTCGACGTCCCATCGGTTGTGGAGTACGCCAAGACGCTTCCCCATGTGGTCTATGCCACGGACAACCTCTTTACCTGCTCGCAGGACACGGCCGTCAAGATGGGCGAGATCATCCGGGAGCATAGACTCTCGCGGGTCGTCGTCGCCTCCTGTTCGCCCCGGACCCACGAAGGGCTCTTCCAGGAGAACTGCGAGAAGGCGGGGCTGAACCGCTACCTCTTCGAGATGGCCAACATCCGGGATCAGAACTCGTGGGTCCACATGCACGAGCCCGAGGCGGCAACGGAAAAGGCGAAGGACCTCGTCCGCATGGCGATCGCCAAGGCGGAATTTCTCAAACCCCTCAAACCCGGCCAGCTCACCGTCAACCACGCCACCCTCATCATCGGCGGCGGCCTCGCCGGGATTACTGCAGCTCTGTCGCTTGCCGACCAGGGGTATGAGTCCACGATTGTGGAAAAAGAGGCGCAGCTCGGCGGGAACTACCGGCGTCTCCGCTATACACTGGAGGGGGTCGATACGCAGCGCCACCTGGCCGACCTTCTCGATCAGATCGAAAAGAACCCGCTGATCCATGTCTTTGAGGCGGCGAGCATCAGAAAAATCGAGGGATTCATCGGCAACTACAAGACGACCGTTGCCACGCGGGCGGGCGAAGAGACGCTCGTCGAGCATGGGGTCGTCATCGTCGCCGCGGGGGCGTATGAGCTCGAAACAAAGGAATATCTCTACGGCCGATCGGCGAGTGTCGTCACGCAGCGCGAGCTTGAGAAACTCATCGCCGAAAAGGACGCAAAAGCCCTGGGGACGGGAAGC